>JAYFQM010000139.1:0-7830 GCA_034927185.1 Oscillospiraceae bacterium
AGATATTTTGATGAGGTAAATGAACACCCTGTTGTATATCACTGGAAATACAAACTTGACGATGTTGATATTACCGAAGAAATTGGAACTGATACGTTGCTACTCGAACAGTCCAGTTAATTATCGGACGTTATACTAGTAATTTTTCAAACATAAATGCACTTTTAGCGGAACTTTCGGCAAAAGAAAAAGTTGCAGGAATAATCTGGATCGTAATTGCCTGTATACAGATATTAGCTGCTGTTCTTATTAATAGTGTAGCGTTAGTTGTGTTAATTTGTGGGGCCTGGAATATTTATGCAGGCTATACACGACTTAAGCAAAGTAAGCGAGTTCTTGCTCCTTGGCCGAGTTTGGTGAATGCATATGATAAATGGTTAAGCAAAATTATTATAAATATCATTATTAATGTTTTAATTGGCGGCGTAATCGGTGTTATAGGAGCAATTTACGATCTGTTCCTTCGCAATTTTGTATTAACACATAAAAACGAATTTAATTCGATTGAAAATGTCAATCAGGTACAATATGCTCATTAATTTGCATCCATAAGATAAAATAAATGTAATGCTAAATTAGAGGGGGATAAAATCATGTATTGTAAAAAGTGTGGCGCAGAGCTCAGTGATGGAGCGCAGTTTTGTTCAAAGTGCGGAAGTACGCAGGACTCGGATATGGGCGCATCCACTCAAGCTAATACTACATATGCACAGCCGCAAGAGCAGTCCCAAACACGCACTGCTTCTACGGTAGAACAGCCAAAAGCAATTGCAGCGCTGGTTTTAGGAATACTCGGCATGTTCGCTTGGCTGCTTCCATTAGCTGGATTCCCAATTACAATTGTTGGCCTAATTCTCAGCATTATTGGCCTTCAACATAAAAAGGCATTGGCAAAAGCCGGACTGGTGCTGAACATCATTGGCTTGGTCGCATGTATTATTAACTCTGCAATTGGTGCATTTGCAGGTGCTCACGGTATGTTGTTTTAGCTGATGTTACCTACCATTCATATGTCTGTTAATTTGAAGGAGGCTTTCTTGTGTTTTGCTCGAAATGTGGTGCTAAACAGCAAGATGGAGTAACGTTTTGTTCTAAATGTGGAGCAAAAATTGGAACAGATTCAGAAAAATGTGAATCAAACTCCGCACAATCAGAAGTTGTACTTATGCAGGGTTTGTGCAACAGGGTAAAAAGCAAGTTGTACGTCCAAAACGGTAAAGCCATGCTTACAAATAAGCGGTTCATATATTTGAAACATAGTTTTGCAAAAATACTTTTGATGGGGGCTTTGGTTAATTTAACTTCTGGAGACATTGATTTTGATATTTCACTTTCTGATATTTTAAATATTGAGGATGGAAGGCAAGGATTTAGCAAGACAATCATCATTAATACGAAAGATGGTAGCAAGTATAACTTCTATTTCACAAACCGCGAAGAATGGAAGATTAAAATACAGAGTGCCATCGATGCTACGAAAAATTGATCTATTGATAATAACAGGTGCAAATACATATGGAAGATTATCTATAATATCCAATCGTTGTATCATTTCTGGCCAATTAAAAAGTTAAGACCACTTCACAAGGTGGGCGGCTTTTTGTATTAAAAGCGGCAAAACATTTCTGATACCTGCAAAAGCGGACATCCATTTTTTGATGGGTGTCCGCTTTTTGCATTTTGTGAATCCTTTATACCTGCCACAATTGTATTAGTGCCTTTATATAAGGCTTAAAGAGATTGGTGACAGTGACAATGTCCATGGTGTTCATGGCCGTTCTCTCCCTTCGCGAAATCTGAGCCATGACAGATCTCCTTGACTTCTTCGCTGCAGTTCTGTTTTTGTATATGGCAACGCTCCTGTTCGGGGGAATGGCAACCGCCTTCTTCCGGGGTACAGACCTCTCGCTCAATGGAGGCCAGTGCCTCAATTTCAGCGGCGAGCGTATGGAGTTCGTCCCGGTTCACATCATAGTGCATAAAATAGCCTTTTTTCTCGCCGGTCAGGAGTCCAGCATCCCGCAGAACCTTCAGATGCTGTGATATCGCCCCCTCGGAAAGCTCCAGTTTCCTTGCCAGCGCTCGAACACAATAGTTGTGACGCAAAAGCAACAACAAAATATTCATCCGTGTTTCATCGGCAATCGCTTTGAGAATAAGCGTTTTGTCCATTTCCTGCCCCTCTTCCTTTACGTCTGATTTAGTAATTGCTAAATCAATTATACTGCACTTTTTACTTTCGTCAATACTAAATTAAAAGCCGACAACTTCTACATACGAAGTTGCCGGTTATCCGAGATAAAGGATGTGCTGGAATGTAAAAAGTACAGGCCGGACCATTCACAACATAGCGGTTCGGCCTGCTTATATAAAAACGTTATTCCGGAAGTTGGTCCAGCGTTGTTAGAATATCCTGATACTCCTGATTTCCGCTCAAAAAATCAAATGCCGGGTTTCCGTTTATCATCTCACGGACGCAGTGATTCAAATAGCTTTTTGATTGATGTGTTTCGCTCATCTCGATGCTGTCGAAGAACGGGCTTGCCTTTACCGCATCATGATCCGCTGGCATCTGCGCGCACTTCAAAAACGCTCCAAGCGCATCCAGCGTTTCCTGTTCCTGCTTCTGCTCCGCATGGCACTGCGCAATCATCAGATAATGATTCAAATCCTGACCGTAAATTTGATCCCGGCCAAACATTTTGGAAAGCTGCAGACTTAAGTTTTCCATCCGCAGAGCAAGCGGATAATCACGCTTCTTTTTTGCAATCTTGGAGAGCGTGCTGAGGGCGATATTGCAGCCAAACGCGTGCGTGGCAAGCAGATACTGTGCCACCTGTTTTGACTTTTCGTAATCCCCAATGGCGTAGTAGATGGAAACTTTCATTTGGTTCGGCTCAATTTCCGAGCTGTGGATGCCGTCGAGCGCCTTCAACGCTTCCTCGTACCGTTCCTGCTGCGTCAGCAGGGCGCTCAGACTGTGCAGCGCAGTCTCGCGGATTGTGATATCCTCGCTTTCGGACGCCTCCCGCATCAGGGCTTCCGCGCGGCTTAACAAATGGGTGGCTTCGTCCTCCGTTCGCGCGCAGGGGGTGTGCATCATGAAAACATTGCTCATCCGTAGCTTTAAAAACGCGCTGTTGGGGTATTCCCGGATGCTTTGTTCGGCAAGGGAAAACGCGCTTTCATAGTCGGAGGATTCAAACAGCTTTGTGCACCGGCTGCAGAGCTCCATGACCTGATCCTCCGACAGTTGCGGTTCGAAGCCCAGCAGTTCGTCAACCGTGATGCCCAGCAGCCGGGCAATCGGGGCGAGCAGGGTAATGTCCGGATACGCACCGCCGGTTTCCCATTTCGATACCGCCGCAATGGACACGCCAAGTGCCGTGGCAAGCTGATCCTGCGTCAGTCCCATGGCTTTTCTTTTGTTCTGAATATTCTTTCCAATTGATAATTCCATTCTGATTCCTCGCTTCCTTGAGGAAGGCCCTTCCTAAATATTAGTATAGCCGATTACAGGGAGGGCCGCAATGGAAGCGTGTTTGACTTTTGACACCTGTAATTTAACCTATGGTTGAATTCTTTAACCCATGTCAGCTTTTCGCCTTCCGCGGCAGACGGCCAGCGTGACCGCGTTCAGTATGATCGTAACGATCAGCAATACCGCCGAAACCCACGTTACCGCGCGGGAGGTATCCAGAAGCGCCGACCAGTCTTCGATCTGCACCAGATGGTCGGTATATAGAATCTGCATATAAAGCGATACGGCGCAGGAAGCGGCGCTTGCTACAGAAAACACGGGCCAGCTCCTGCTGCCGAATTTCCTGCGCTGAGTAAGGTTAACAACCGGAAGTATCCACGCAGTCAGCCCGAATATCAGGCTTCCTATGTTCATCCAGCCAAATCCAAACATAAAGCTCTCCTTTCCAACGTCTGTCTAAAGATGATTATATCATATACTGCTGCTCATTTTTCAAGACGTCATCAGCCTTTTTATCCTGGACTGCATTTCTTAAAAATGATGACATTTGAAAATTAACACAGATAAAACCGATCACATGGCTTACAATTAATTTAAAAACCGTTAGGTTAATCCATGCTGAAATCACTCAAAACGCAATTAAAAGACTCAGCATAAAATATCACTTATCAAAAAAGCAGATCAAATCTTGGGTAGATTTGATCTGCTTTTTTTCTGAAACATCTTTGTTGATCATAGTTTCGCTATTTAAACATCAGCATTCCGCCCATGACAACGATCATGATGAAAAGCACCGGCTGGAGAACCTTCTCCAGCTTTTTCTTGTCCGCCCGTTTCAGGAGAAACGGCCCGGCCAATGCGCCGCACATGGTGCCGATGGCTAGAAGCCCGACAAGCTGCCAGTCAATATTCCCAACGCTGAGATGCGCGAGGAAACCTGTCACCGCGATCCCGAACAGCACCAAAACCGAGGTGCCCACGGTCTCCAGCGCCGGACAGCCCAGGATCATCAGCCCCGCGACAATCGGCCCGCCGCCGCTTAAGCCCACCAGCCCGGACATGATTCCGCCGAGCAGACCGAAGCAGACCGCCTTGATCGTATTCGCCTTTTTTGTTTGGGCCGGGTCCTGCTCCGTTGTCTTTCCGCATTTTTTTCGCAGGAAGGAGATCAGCATTTGCAGGGCAAGCAGGAGCAGGATAATTCCGGTCAGCTTGTTATAAAGGCCCTGCGGCAGAAACCCAGAACACAGCGAACCAATGACGGAGCCGACCGCGCCGCTTACGAGCATGGTGATACCGAACCGCAAATTCACATTTCCGGCCTTCCAGTGGGAAAACGCCCCCACCGCCGTGGTCGGGATCGTGGTAGCCAGCGAGGTCGATGCCGCAATCGCGGGTGAAATGTGAAAGAATACCGTCAAAATCCCGACATAGACGGCTCCACCGCCGCCGCCGAGAGAAACAATCAACAATCCTACGATAAACCCAACAATGGGTAAAGCAATGTAAGTACCCAAATTCAATCACTCTTTTTCATATTTAAAGATGAAATCAATCGAACAGCAAGCTGACGGTAACTCTCATCCACGTTCGCTCCGTCTCCCCGGAAAAACCCCGCCGCTTCCAGAGAAACAAATCCATGAAGCGCGCTGCGGAAACCACGGACAAAATGGATCGTTTCCTCATCACTGCGGTGATACGGCTCCATCACTTGATACAGAATCCGGACAACGGCGTGCCCCGTCTCCTGAACATCGCTGTCTCCGCAATCCGGGAAACGCAGGATCGCCTTGTAAAGCTCCGGATTGTCTTTTGCGTAGCTCCGGTATGCCAAGGCGATTGCCAGTAATGCATCGTCCCTAGACCGGCCGACCGCCGCACCACGGATTGCTTCTTCCAGCCTGCCTAGGGCAAGCCTCGCAATTCCCACGGAGAGCTCCTGAACACCGCTCAGATGGTTATATAGAGACGGCGATTTTACGCCCAGCTTTTCCGCGACCTGAAGCAGCGAGACATTTTCAAGCCCCTTTTCCTCCGCAAGCTCCACGGCGGCATCCAGGATTGTCTGCGAGTCCAGATTTCTTCTTGTGCCCATTGTGACCACTTCCATAACTATAATATATACATTATAAACTAACATAGTTAGTTTATCAATACCCAATAATAAAAAAGGAGGCGATGTCCGATTGTTCTATCTCTAAGCGCCCGCAATCGTTTTGCATTGGAGCCTGCGAAAGCGGGCTCCATATTTTTTGAAGGAGGTGATCTCCCATGTTCATATGGGACTTCGTGGCCGACACCGTGCTAGGACAGATTCTGGACTGGATCTACAGCCAGATGATCGGATTCCTCGGCAATTTTTTCGCAGCCATGGGCAACATGGGTGCCGACCTGTTCGACATGACCTGGGTAAAATCAATCGTTCTGTTCTTTACTTACCTGGGCTGGGCGCTCTACGGGACCGGGTTGGTGGTGTCCGTCTTTGAGTGCGGCATTGAGTACCAGTCCGGCCGGGGAAGTATCAAGGATACCGCGCTCAACAACATCAAGGGCTTTCTCGCCGTGGGCCTTTTCTCCACGGTACCTGTGGAGCTGTATAAGCTCTCGGTCTCCCTGCAGAGCAGCTTCACAGCGGGAATCACGGGGCTTGGTACCGGTATCGACACCGTCGCCGGAAACATCATCAGCCAGCTGTCCTCCGCGGGTGCGCTGGAAAAAGCGGCGAATGCCAGAGTGTTCGGCGGGATCGGAAGCACGCTCAATCCCATCATGCTGATCTTTATCCTCATCATGATGGGCTATGCGGTAATCAAGGTGTTCTTTGCTAACCTGAAGCGCGGCGGTATTCTGCTTATCCAGATCGCAGTGGGCAGCCTGTACATGTTCAGCGTTCCAAGAGGATATCTGGACGGATTTGTTAGCTGGTGCAAGCAGATCATCGGTTTGTGCCTGACCGCATTTCTACAGTCCACCATCCTCATCGCCGGGTTGATGGTGCTGAAGGATCAAGTCCTGCTGGGGCTTGGCCTGATGCTCGCGGCCGGGGAAATTCCGCGCATCGCCGGAGCGTTCGGGCTGGATACCAGTACCAGAGCCAATTTCATGAGCGCCGTCTACGCCGGACAGACCGCGATGAACATCACACGCACCATTGTAAAGGCGGTGGCGAAATGAAGCTGGTGTATATCTGCTCTCCCTATGCGGGAGATGTTGAAAGCAACGTCCGGTTTGCCAAAGCCGCCTGCCGATATGCGATGAAGCAGGGCTGCGCGCCTGTCGCCGTCCATCTGCTGTATCCGCAGATCCTGAACGATATTGTTGCCTCCGAGAGAAAAGCCGGTATTCGGATGGGGTTGCGGGTGCTGGCTTCCTGTGAAGAGCTGTGGGCGTGTGGTGACATCATCAGCCATGGAATGAGCTGTGAGATCGCAAAGGCCGGACAATTGGGAATTCCCGTCCGGTATCTGTCTGCAGAGCAGCTTCAGAGCGAAGCGCCCGCAAAACAATACGGCGTTCTGGCACGCCGGAGCGCCACGTCCGTCTGTGGTGCGGCGGAGAGCTGGGTAAAACGGGACGGAATGCCCGTAGTCTTCGGAACCTATGAAGAAGCTGCCGCGGAAACCGAACGGCTGAACGGCCGAATAGGACCTGTCAACCGGACCGTCGAGTATTTTCCAAAAGAAATGGAGGCTGTGCCGAAGAAAGCGCCTTCCCTCGGCATGGATCTGCTCCTGTGACCGTGCCGCTGACCATAGGCAGTCTGTTTGACGGGATCGGCGGATTTCCGCTGGCAGGCGTCCGGCAGGGGTTCACTCCTGTGTGGGCCAGTGAAATCGAGCTGTTTCCGATGGAAGTCACAAAAATACGGTTTCCGGATATGCTCCCTGTCGGTGACATTATGAAGCTGAAGGGTGCAGAGCTTGCTCCCGTGGATGTGGTCTGCGGCGGGAGCCCGTGTCAGGATCTCAGCGTGGCAAACGGCAGACGTCTTGGGCTGCAGGGCGAACGCTCCGGCCTGTTCATGGAGCAGATTCGGATCATCAAGGAGATGAGAGCGCATGACAAAACAAGCGGAAGGCCAGCTGACGCTGTTCGACCTCGGTATATGGTCTGGGAAAATGTACCCGGAGCCTTCTCCTGCTCAGGAGGCGAGGATTTCCGGGCGGTCCTCGAAGAAACCTGCCGAGTTGCTGACAGCTCCGTATCTGTACCTCGACCTCCGGGAGGGGTATGGCAATCTGCTGGGGCCATATTGGGAGATCAATTCTCCGTTGCTTGGAGAGTATACGACGCTCAATACTGGAATGTCCCGCAGCGGCGCAAGCGCATCTTCCTTGTCGCGGATTTTG
>JAYFQM010000142.1:0-10957 GCA_034927185.1 Oscillospiraceae bacterium
GTAAAGAAATCGGTGAGGTAAAGACCACACTTTTGGGGTTTAACAATCGTTTTATTGAATCTGTATCTGAGCAAAAGACTCAGTTTGCCACTCTTGACGACGCTCAGAAAAAGCTGTGCAGTAGTGCTGAAGATATAGGTAGATTTTCGACTGAGTTTTCGAAGCTCGTTAACGAGAATAAGCAGCTACGGGAGGAAAATAAAAATCTAACCATCAAGAATAGGGATTTGGCGAACAGGCTTGAGAAAAACCGAGAAATAATAAAAAGGCTGCAGCCTGAGGCTGAGCAAGACGATGAGGAACTTACGATGGAGGAATCCACATAACGCAATGATTAATACCCGTCCATTCCGTGCCTTCGGGCCGGGATGGGCGGGCTTTTTTTGTTAGCGGTACCATTAGCAATCGGCGCATTTTTATCTAATATCCTTTGGCATTTTGTGTAATAATGTCTTGAATTTTCTATAAATTCGTGGTATCATAGAATAAATAGGAAAAAGAAATCTCCCCATAGCCGTTTCCCCTCCAGCAAAGGAGAACCGGCATGCGCCCCCAAGATGCAGGAACCATCTTAAAGACTTCTGGCGAGATTCCACTATGATCGTAACAGATCAAGGGGAGTTTTTCAAGGTCTTTTGATGAAAATCAAAAGGCTTTTTAATTTATGCTGACAAATGCAAAAATCCCAGAAATCATTTATTTAGCTAAAGATTAAAATATTTATTTAAATCTATAAATTTTGAATAATTTTTAATGTAGTAGTCATATGAAATGAAACTATGATGGTAGTCACTATTTGTAATTATATCATTCTGCAATTTAACTCTTTTTAATGTGAGCTTTTCTGCCGTTTTTTCATCATCTACACAAAATGGACTGTCTTCTTCTTCAAAAAGATAATAATTACCTCTTACAGCCCCACAGTTAGCGCAATGATTTAAATAAGTATTATTTTGGTTTTGAAAATAGTTATATTCTTGTTTTAAATAAAAACTAAATGCTAGAGATAAATGACCAATTGATTCTATTATCTGAATTGTACCAGTTTCGAAGCATATACGCATTTTGTCTTCTGGTACATCACCAAATTCAAAGAAATTTTCAATTCCAAAACCTATGACAATAGAACTATTTCTACATTTATAGCATTTGGATTTTCCCTCAATGATATAAAAATGATCGCATATAACTATTTTGCCTTGTCTGAGAATCCACTTTCTAAATCTCCAATAGTTTTCTTGAGCTCTTACAAACCATTTTTTGCGTGAATCATCCCAGATGGCGCCAAATGCTTTGATTTCATCCCATTCGTCGCTATTAACCTTATCTAGATATAGCGGCATAACGATCCCTCGTATCTTTCTTTTTTGTCACCATAATGTAAAATTCTATAAATCACAACTAGCCGCCTGCCTTCTCCCCATTTGAAAAAGACACGCAGCACTCAATTTTTGATTTATAGCGTTCGACACAGGATAACCGTCTTAAGAACTTGCCCCATTACTCAAACGCAACGCCGAGCGATGGGATCTGTTGTTACGACGGGAACCCTTATTTCGAGGACGTTTCTTTATATAACCCCTGCGCTGCGGCACAACGCAGCGCAGGAGCCGCCGGACGCCGACGAATTGAACCTTGAAAAACACAAGGCACGAGCGCTTTGTTATAATGTGCAAAGGGACAAAAATCTGTGCGGCCCGAGGAGGGAAAGCAGCTATCAGTCATAAAAGACATCATGAGCAATAAACGGTCTGGTAAACCGGTGCGATGCTCCGTACAGATGAGATACTCCTGCCCGGCCAGCGTCACTGTATTGGGGGCAGAGCCAAGAATAATACCTGCTGTGGATATTCGCATAACGATATCTGCGTGGATTCTCTTACCAAGAGAACACCTTTGCACCGTGATTAATGCTCACTATGAATATAGCTTATAGGGAGTGATTATTTCACTCCCTATGCTATTTACGCACATTCGTGCTTGGTGCGCGAGGGGGGACTTGAACCCCCACGCCCGTGAAGGGCACCGGCACCTGAAGCCGGCGAGTCTGCCGATTCCACCACTCGCGCATAACATGGAATGCCCGATAATAGTAGCATTTTTGACGGGATTAGTCAAGAGCTTTTTTATTTATTTACGGGGCGCGTGAAAAATATCCGCGTCCCGTAAATTTCTAATATGCGTTATTTGTTAAAGCTGTCCTTCAGCGCGACAGAGCGGTTAAAAACAAGATGCTCTTTAGAGCTGTCGCGGTTGTCTACGCAGAAATAACCCTTTCGCATAAACTGGTAGGAGTGGGGGAATACGGCGTTTTCGAGGCTTTTCTCGAGTTTGCAGCCGCTATGAATCCGAAGCGAATCGGAATTAAGACAAGTTAGGAAGTCCTTCTCTCCGCTGTCCGGGTCCGGATCTGAAAACAAATTGTCGTAAATGCGGACCTCTGCGTCAACGGCGGTATTCGCGTCTACCCAATGTATCGTAGACTTGACCTTGCGCCCGTCCTTCGGGTCCCCGCCTGCCGATTCAGGGTCATATTCAGCGAGAACTTCGGTAACATTGCCGTTTTCGTCCTTTACGCAGCCAGTGCACTTGGCGACGTACGCGCCTTTTATGCGCACCTCGTTCCCAGGAAAGAGGCGGAAATACTTGGGTGAGGGGACCTCCATGAAATCCTCGGCTTCTATATACAGGTTGCGTGAAAAGCTGACTTCACGCTGGCCGTCCTCCAGATGGTTCGGGTTATTCTCAACCATGAAAGTCTCGGCTTTTCCCTCCGGATAGTTTGTTATTGTAAGTTTAATCGGTTCCAGGACCGCCATGACGCGGGTGGCTTTTTCGTTCAGGTCCTCGCGCAGGCAGTGCTCAAGAAAGCCGTATTCGACCGTGCTGGGCATTTTGGCAACGCCAATCCTCTCACAAAAACTAAGGATAGCCTGCGGAGTATAGCCGCGGCGGCGAAGCCCGCAGATCGTTGGCATACGGGGATCGTCCCAGCCGGAAACCCGGCCGTCCTCTACGAGCTTGCGCAGCTTACGCTTGGACATGACCGTGTGGTTTATACCCAGACGCGCAAATTCGATCTGGCGGGGTTTTGAGGGAACGGAGACGTTCTCAACTACCCAGTTATATAGCGGACGATGATCCTCATACTCAAGCGAGCACAGAGAATGCGTAACACCCTCGATCGCGTCCTGAATAGGATGGGCAAAATCGTACATCGGGAAGATGCACCATTTTGTACCCTGCCTGTGATGCTCAATGTAGCGTATGCGGTAAAGCACCGGGTCACGCATGTTGAAGTTGCCGCTGGCTAAATCAATTTTCGCGCGGAGCGTGTATTTACCCTCTGGAAATTCCCCGGCGCGCATCCTTCGGAAAAGATCAAGGCTTTCCTCGACCGGCCTGTCCCTGTAAGGACTCCTTGCGGGGGTCGAGGTGTCCCCGCGGTATTCTCTGAATTCCTCCGGAGTCAGCCCGCAGACATAGGCGAGGCCCTTTTTTATAAGCTCCTCGGCATAAGCGTAGGTCTGCTCAAAATAGTCCGAGCCGTAGAAAAACCTGTCGCCCCAGTCGAAGCCCAGCCAGTGTATGTCCTCCTTTATGGCGTCGACAAACTCGGTGTCCTCCTTGGCGGGGTTCGTGTCGTCCATACGCAGATTGCAGACGCCGCCGTATTTCTGAGCTGTTCCGAAATCGATATATATAGCTTTGGCGTGGCCTATATGCAGATAGCCGTTAGGCTCCGGCGGGAAACGGGTGTGCACCGTCTTTCCCGCATAGGGTCCGCCCTCAGCGATGTCCTCATCAATGAAATCGTGAATAAAATTGCTGGTGTTTTCGTCCATAATATGACCTTTCCTCCTATAAGAAAGCAAGAAAACCTTTCGGTGTATTATAAACGATAATTGTAGTAATTACAATAATTATGTGATAAAATAACCGCAAGTGCTGATACACGACGCAGGAGGAAACGTAATGACTGACATCATCATAATCGGCGGAGGGCCCGCGGGCGTTTCCGCCGCGCTGACCGCAAAAAACAGGGGCAAAAACGTAAAGATAATTTCGAATGACCCGGAGCAGAGCAATCTTTGGAAGGCAAAAAGCGTTGAGAACTATCCCGGGCTGCCGAATGTGAGCGGAAAAGATATTCTTACGGTCTTCCGTAAGCAGATTGAGGACGCGGGAATCGAGACCGTTACGGGCAGAGCGCTCAACGCTATTTCTATGGGCGACGGGTTCTCCGTTTCCGTTGGGCAGGATTATTACGGCTGCAAAGCGATTATCCTGACGACGGGAATCGTGCAGCAGTCCACATATCCAGGCGAACAGGAATTTCTGGGCAGGGGAGTGTCCTACTGTGCGACCTGTGACGGCATGCTGTTCCGGGGGAAAAAGATAGCTGTCATAGGACTCAACGAGGAAGCCGAAAGCGAAGCGGAATTTCTTCGCTCGATAGGCTGCGCGGTCGAGTATTTTGACAAAACCAGAGCCAAAAAATATGAGATAAAGGGCGAAGAGACGGTGGCTGCTCTTGTTGCCGACGGGGAGGTATATCCCGTCGACGGCGTATTCATTCTCCGCAGCACCATAGCGCCTGGGAGCTTTCTTTCCGGACTTGAAACCGAGAACGGGCACATAGTCACAGACAGCTCCATGAAGACCACAGTGGATGGCGTCTTTGCCGCGGGCGACTGTACTGGCAGGCCATATCAGGTGGCGCGAGCCGTTGGACAAGGGAATACGGCTGCGCTCTCCGCCAGCGAATATCTTGACAAAAAGTAAGCGTTAACGTATAATAACATATTAGTTTAAAGGCATAGACGGAGAAGTGCAGTCTGTTTGCGCGGCGAAGAGAGAAAGCGATGGGTGAGAGCTTTTGCGCGCTTTGGCTGTTGGTCGCTCCCGAGCCGGTCAAAGGAAATGTTGGCCCGTTTGCTCGCGTTAAGGGTATTCGAGTGCGCCGTTTACCGGCGAATTCAGGTGGTACCGCGGTATAAACGCCCTGAGCATTTGCTCCGGGCGTTTTTTGACTCTTACGCAAGGCGTTGGAATTGCACGGAAGGAATGAGGAGGAAGAAATATGACAAAAGAGCTTTCAAAGGTCTATGAGCCAAAGGACGTCGAAAAGCGAATTTATGAAATGTGGGAAAAGGGCGGGGCCTTTAGGGGAATACGCGACCCTGAGAAAAAGCCCTTCACGATAGTTATGCCGCCTCCGAACGTCACGGGACAGCTTCATATGGGGCACGCGATGGACGCGACGCTTCAGGATATTCTCATACGCTACAAGCGCATGAAGGGATATGCGGCTCTTTGGGTTCCTGGGACGGACCACGCGGGCATAGCTACTCAGATCAAGGTCGAGGAAGCCCTCCGCAAGGAGGGGATTACGCGCTATGACCTTGGGCGCGAGAAGTTCCTTGAGCGCGTCTGGGACTGGAAAAACAAATACGGCGACCGCATAGTCGAGCAGCAGAAGAAGCTGGGCGCCTCGTGCGACTGGGAAAGAGCCAGATTCACAATGGACGAGGGCTGTTCGAAGGCCGTGCGTGAGGTTTTTGTTTCACTATATGAAAAGGGCCTTATTTACAAGGGTAGCCGAATCATCAACTGGTGCCCGCACTGCACCACGGCGCTTTCCGACGCCGAGGTCGAATATAAGGATAAACCCGGCTTTCTCTGGCACCTGCGCTACCCGCTTACGGACGGAAGCGGATATATTGTTGTGGCCACGACGCGACCGGAGACAATGCTGGGAGACACCGGCGTTGCGGTCAACCCGAATGACGAACGCTACAGGCACCTTGTCGGGAAGACCTGCATGCTGCCGCTGATGGACAGGGAAATCCCCATAGTCGCGGACGACTACTGCGATATGGAGTTCGGAACCGGCTGCGTCAAGATGACTCCGGCTCACGACCCGAACGACTTCGAGGTCGGTTTGCGACACAATCTTGAGGTTATACGTGTTCTGGACGACAACGGAAGGATAAACGAGCTTGGCGGAAAGTACCGGGGGCTGGACCGCTACGAGGCTAGAAAGGAAATAGTTGCAGACCTTGAGGCGCTCGGGTTGGTTGAAAAGATCGAGGAGCACCAGCACAACGTCGGCACCTGCTACCGCTGCGGAACCGACGTCGAGCCTATAATCTCCGCGCAGTGGTTCGTAAAGATGCAGCCGCTAGCGAAGGAAGCAATCCGCGTGGTCGAGGAAGGAGAGACTAAGTTCGTTCCGGACCGCTTCAGTAAAATATACACGGGATGGATGGAGAACGTCCATGACTGGTGCATCTCGCGCCAGCTCTGGTGGGGGAATCAAATACCTGCGTGGTACTGCACCGACTGCGGCCACATAACCGTTTCGCGCGAGGACGCGACGGAGTGCGAAAAGTGCGGAAGCCGTAACATTACGCGGGACGAGGATGTTCTGGACACATGGTTTTCCTCGGCGCTTTGGCCATTCTCAACGCTCGGCTGGCCGGAAAAAACGCCTGACCTTGAGTATTTTTATCCTACGGATGTGCTTGTTACAGGCTACGACATTATCTTTTTCTGGGTCGCGCGCATGATATTCTCCGGCTGTGAGCATACGAAAAGGACTCCCTTCCACACGGTTCTGATCCATGGACTTATAAGGGATGACAAGGGACGTAAAATGTCCAAGTCCCTCGGGAACGGCATTGACCCTCTTGAAATTGTCGAACAGTACGGCGGAGACGCGCTCCGCTTCAACCTAGTGACCGGCAACAGTCCCGGAAACGATATGCGCTTTTTCACGGAGCGCTGTGAGGCGATGCGCAATTTTGCGAACAAGATCTGGAACGCCAGCCGATTTGTGATGATGAACCTTACGATTGACAGGTGCGAACTGCCGGACAGACTCGAAACAGAGGACAAATGGATACTGTCGAGGCTCAATAGCATGGTAAGGGAAGTCAACGAAAACATGGACGGCTTCGAGCTTGGCGTCGCCGCGCAGAAGGTCTCCGACTTCATTTGGGACAGCTACTGCGACTGGTATATTGAACTGACAAAGCCCCGTCTGAACGGTGAGGACGAGGAAAGCAGGATAAATGCCCAGAAGGTCCTCCTTTACGTGCTGACGGAGACAATGAAGCTTCTTCATCCGTTTATGCCCTTCATCACGGAGGAAATCTGGCAGGCGCTCCCGCATGACGGCGGTATGCTTATTTTGGAGAGCTTCCCCGAATATAGCGAGAGGCTCGCCTTTCCAAAGGATGAGCAGGACTTCGGGATTCTCATTGAAGCGATCAGGGCGATACGCTCCCGCAGGGCGGAAATGAACGTTCCGCCATCCCGAAGGGCTCATCTTATAATAGTAACGGATAAGAGCTCGATTTTCGAAAACGGAGCACCCTTCCTTTCGAAGCTTGCGTATGCGGGTGAAATAACTGTTACGGGCGAGGCACCCTCCGACGTTGAGGGAATGGTTTCAGTTGTGACCGGGGACGCGCGTATGTTCATGCCTATGGCGGACCTTGTGGACTTAGCGAAAGAACGTGAGCGTATTTACAAAGAGCTTGAAAAGGCGCGGAAGGAATACGACGGCCAGATGACGAAGCTGTCCAACGAGGCTTTTCTTGCAAAGGCTCCTGAAAAAGTTATAGAAGCCGAAAAAGACCGCGCCTCAAAGGCCAAAGCCCTCATAGAAAATCTTACGGAAAGTCTTAAAAAGCTGGGTTAAATTTCTGCAAAGCGTCCGACTTCGACAAAAAAATAGACAGGCATATTTTAAAATGGCGCTGTGGGCATATTGCCCGCAGCGCTTTATTTTTCACAAATACAGGCGGAGGAATGAAGATGAAAATATATACGGCAGAGAGTAACGGCAGCCTGAGGCTAAGCTTCACGGGCGAGCTGGACCATCACGGCGCAAAAACGGCGATGAAAACGATAGAAGGGCTGATTGACGAAAGGCTTCCACGCAATTTAATCATGGATCTTTCGGAGCTTAATTTTATGGACAGCTCAGGAATCGCTCTGATATTGAGGGCCAACAGGAGAATGTCAGATATCGGCGGCAAGGCGTGGGTCGAGAATCCTCTGGGACAGCCCCTGCGCGTTTTAAACGCTTCCGGAATCGAAAGAGTAATAAAAGTGCTTGAGAAGGCAAGATAGGGGGGAGCAACGGCATGACGAACACTGACTACATAAAATTTGAGTTTCCATCGAGAAGCGTTAACGAGAGCTTTGCGAGAGCGGCCGTGGCCGCCTTCGCGGCAAGGCTCGACCCAACGTTGGAGGAGCTCGCCGATATCAAAACGGCGGTGAGCGAGGCGGTTACAAACTGCATTGTCCACGCATACCCGGGAGTTATGGGAACGATTTGGCTTCGCGCGAGAATAATCGACGACAATACGCTTGAAATAACTGTCCGTGACAGCGGAGTCGGCATACCCGATATAAAAAAAGCGAGAGAGCCTATGTACACGACGGGAGGGGACGACCGCAGCGGGATGGGCTTTACAATAATGGAGAGCTTCATGGACAAAGTCAGGGTCCGCTCCGTTGAAGGAAAGGGGACAAGCGTAAGCATGACGCGGCGGATAGTCCGCAGGACTTCGCCCGTATGACGGACGCAATGACCGAAGCTCTGAAGAAAGCCAAAAATGGCGACAAGGACGCCTCTGAGCAGCTTATTGAGGAAAACTCCGGGCTAATCTGGAGCATAGCAAGGCGCTTTTTCGGGCGCGGCGTTGAAGCGGATGATCTTTATCAGCTCGGCTGTGTCGGCTTTCTAAAAGCCATACAGGGCTATGACGAGCAGTACGGAACGCAGTTTTCAACGTACGCTGTGCCGAAAATTTCCGGTGAAATCAGAAGGTTTTTGCGCGACGACGGAGCTGTTAAGGTAAGCCGCGGAATAAAGGAACGGGCGCAGTCCATAAAAAGCGCGCGCTCCCTGCTTGAGCAGAAAAACGGCAGGGAACCGTCGCTTTCGGAAATTTCCGAGCTGACGGGCCTTGACAGCGCGGAAATTGCCAGTGCGGAAACGGCGGTTGGTCCGACCGAATCGCTTCAGCGCGAAACTGGAGAGGAAGGCTTCACGCTAGAGCAGGTGCTAGGGGACTTTGGACAGGAAGACAGGCTTGTGGAGAGGGTTTCACTGCGCGAGACCATTTCAAGGCTGCCTGAGCGAGAGAAGAGCGTTATTGCCCTGAGGTACTTCCACAGCCTGACGCAGGACAGTACGGCGCGGGTCATGGGAGTTTCGCAGGTACAGGTATCAAGACTTGAAAAACGCGCAGTTGAAAGGCTGCTGGAAATTCTCGAATAAAAATTAAACGATTGCGAGGGCCGGCGGCCCTCGCAATCGTTTTTATGTTCAGTTTTTATCTGTTACGGTTTCTTTAAGCTCGTTAATATAGCCCGCTGTCAGGATAGCAGCGGGAAGTGCGACAATCACGATACCTATGATAGAAGATATTATATTGACGAATTTTCCGATCGTGGTGACAAGCTGAACCTCGTTCTGGCTGAGCGTTGTGATAGACATGGTCGAAAAATAAATTGCGTCAAAAAAGGTATCAAAGGCATCAGGCTCCGAGTTAAAAACGACCAGGGCCGAAGCCGAGATATAGAGAATGGCAATAGCCAGGACGCATATAAGAGCCCCCTTTTGCCTTTTGAATACATTTTCGATTATTCCAACGTATCTGGAGTGGCGCAGAAATGTGAGCGCCTTTATCACTCTGGCAAATTTAAGCAGTTTGAGTAATTTCAGAAGTTTGAAGCCGCTGCTTATATGAATTACGGTAGGAAGTATAGCCAGCATATCCACGATTGCCATCGGTGTAAGCGGATAGAGAAGAAAAGGGACCGCGCTCTTTTTATGGAACTTGAAATCCGCGGTCATCAGACGAAGTATGTAATCGATTATAAATATCGTGACCGTGACGATGTCAATAATCCTCATTGCAGGGCTGTAGGTTTTAAAGCAGAGCGGCGCAAGACTTGCGACTATGGTCATTATCATAAACACATCGTAAAGCTTGCTCCAAAAATCGTCCTCATAGGCCTCGCTGACTATTTCATAAATCCTTTCGCGCATTTGCCACCTCTTTTATTATGATTTCGGCCGATATCGCAATAATATCCTCACTAATTTTACATGAAAATCATGATAATTGCAAGAATAAATACGCGTATAATGCGGCAGGCACTTTCGAAAAAAACCGAAAGCTGACAGTGACGCAACTTGAGCTTGTTAATCGCCTTGCGCTGCGGTATAATGAACGAAACGCTGAAATACGGCAAAAGGTGAAATAATGACTGATAGGGAATTTAAGGATAGATTTATAAAGGTGCGGAAAGCTCTGATCGAGCGTGACTTTGCTCACCTAAACGATATGCAGATAAAGGCTGTGATGGCAACGGAAGGCCCTCTGCTGCTTCTTGCCGGGGCAGGCAGCGGCAAAACGACTGTTCTTATTAACCGGATTGCGAACATTCTTAGATACGGCAGGGCCTCTGACAGTTCTGACATTCCGGTAAGCTTCGGCGAGCCGGAGCTGGAGGTGCTTGAGAGCGCATTTAATGACAAGGGCTGCTCAGATATTGAAAAGGCCCGGAAAATTGCGGCTCTTGAGCCTTGCGAGCCGTGGAGGATCATTGCTATAACCTTTACGAATAAGGCGGCGGAGGAACTCAAGACCCGCCTTGAAAAGATGTTGGGCCCGGCGGCGCGGGACATCTGGGCGCAGACCTTTCATTCAGCTTGCGTGAGGATTCTTCGCGGTAATGCGGAGAGACTGGGCTATTCAAACAGTTTCACGATATATGATACGACTGACAGCCAGTCCGTTATGAAGCATATAATCAAGGATCTGGAGATCGACGAAAAGGCTTTCCCGCCAAAGACTATTCTCAATTACATAAGCAGAGCAAAAGACGAAATGCAGACGCCGGAAAGTTTTCTTTCTCAGGCCCGGGC
>JAYFQM010000128.1:0-8570 GCA_034927185.1 Oscillospiraceae bacterium
AGTGTTCATTTTTCTTATTCCATATACAGCCTCGCTTTACAACGGCCTTTCCCGGCTTTTCGGGATGGCGTTCAATATCGACTACACGGTCTGCATAGTCATAATGGCTGTACTCACGGGCATTTACGTCATCGCGGGCGGTTACATGGCAACGGCGATAAACGACTTTATACAGGGCATAGTTATGCTGGCCGGAATCGTCGCGGTCATCTTCGCCGTGCTTAGGACAAACGGCGGCTTCCTCGGCTCGCTCTCCGCTCTTTCCATGGTCAGTGACGAAGCCGTTTCGTCAAACCCCGGAACCTTTGCCTCCTTCTTTGGGCCTGATCCGCTGAACCTTCTGGGCGTAATAATCCTAACCTCGCTCGGCACCTGGGGTCTGCCTCAGATGGTACAGAAGTTTTATGCCATAAAGAACGAAAACGCGATAAGCAAGGGCGCGATCATCTCGACGATTTTTGCCATTGTCATCGCGGGCGGCTGTTACTTCGTCGGCGGCTTCGGGCGGATATTCACAACAAGCGAGGCTGTAAACGCCGGAGGTTTTGATTCCATCATCCCGACCATGCTCTCAAACTTTTCCCCCGTTCTGATCGGCCTAATAGTAATCCTCGTTCTTTCGGCCTCAATGTCGACACTGTCGTCACTTGTCATGGCCTCCTCATCAACGCTTACGCTGGATTTCATCAGGACCCTTACCAGGAAAGAAATGAAAGATAAAACTCAGCTCCTTCTGATAAGGATTCTGATAGTATTCTTCATTTTGATTTCCGTCATTATAGCTATACTCCAGTATAAGGTGGGCGGAAACGCGAATGTCAAGTTCATAGCTCAGCTGATGGGCGTTTCCTGGGGTGCTCTCGCCGGCAGCTTTTTGGCGCCGTTCTTTTTCAGCCTCTATTGGAAACGGGCGACCAAAACCGCTGTGTTCATCAACTTTTGCTTCGGCTCGCTTCTGATGATTGCAAACCTTCTTTTCCGCACAAGCTTTCCCGCTCTCCTTGTCTCCCCTATCAACTGCGGCGCCTTTGCAATGCTGGCGGGCTTTATAATAGTGCCGGTCGTATCACTTTTGACCAAGGCTCCCGAAAAGGAACTGGTTGATAGCGCTTTCTCCTGCTACGACAGCAAAGTCCTGGTTACGGCAAAGCACGATCTCGGCGAATAACCGCAAAGCTTTTGACCCCGATGCTCTGAGAGCATCGGGGTTTTCTATGTTCATTCCGATTACTTAACGATTGCTCCTTTTGCCGCTAGAGTTTCAATCATTTCATCTGAATACCCCGCCTTTTTCAAAATTTCTTCCGTGTTTGCTCCGATCGGGGATGAATGAACGAAATCCGTTATAGGCTGGCTTTCGAAAAACACTGGAGTATTTGAGTATACCGCCGAGCTTCCGTCCGCAAATTCATGCTTAAATACGAATCTGTTTGCATAGGCCTGCTCGTCTTGCATAATGTCCGAAATGTCTTGAAGAGCCTCATGGGGGAAATCGGCCGCCGTAAATATTTTGATCCATTCGTCACGGGTCTTTGTAATCATTATGTCTGAAACCATTTTGGAGAGCTCCTCTCCGTAAATCAGGCCCGCTATGGGGCTAAGGTATTCTTCATTTGCAGAGAACTCGTCTCTGTGTCCTGTGATTTCACAGAATTTGGGAAGATACAAAGCCCAGCTTGCGCCCGCTAGCATGATCCATCTCCCGTCACTGCACTGATATGTGTTGTTCAGGGCGTTCGGCGGGTTCATACGGCTGTTGGGGAACGATGCTCCAACCTGCACAAGGCCCATCATGCTGGAAATAAGATATATCGATGACTGCAGAAGGCTTGAATTTACAAAATCTCCCTTTCCCGTCTTCTCCCTGTTGTAGAGTGCCGCAAGGATTCCGCACGCAAGATTTGTGCCGAGAACATGGTCACCGAAGCCGGCTCCTGGATTGCTGGGGACACCGTCTTTCTGTCCGAAGCATACCGAGATTCCCCCGCGGGAAAAAAATGCCGTTGTGTCATAGCCCGGATGATCCTTTGCCGGCCCCTCAAGCCCATATCCCGTCGCAAGCGCATATATCAGCCTCTCATTCATTTTTTTCAGGTTGTCGTAGGACAAGCCTGATTTTTCAAGCGCATTCGGACGAAGGTTGGTAATAAAAACATCAGCGCCCTTTAAGAGACTTTTCAGGACATCTGCCCCCTCAGGAACCTTCAGGTCAATTGCCGCGAACTTCTTATTCGCGTTGTCGGAAGCAAACACGGGGTCCGCTTCATCTGTAACGAGCCCCGCCGCAATGTAGCGCCAGGCGTCGCCTTTCGGCGTTTCGACCTTGATAACCTCAGCGCCCCAGTCGGCTAAGATTCTAGCGCAGGAAGGCCCCGCGATGTATGTAGACATTTCCACGACCTTGATTCCGGACAGTATTTTATTCTGATTCATATTGCTCCTCCTGAAATTATTGTGCAGGATAGTCTCCTGTACCCGTATTAAAAGCAAATCGCGTGCCAAAAACAACTTACTGACATAAACGCCGGAAATTGCGTGTTTTTTTAGAAATTTGTATCCAAATAATTCAAATATTCTACATATGCACTTGCTTACTGCTGTTTATGTCTTGCACGCTGCAAGATTTCGGGTAAATTTCCATATGATTTTTATAAGCATTTATTTCAATTTTGTTGACCTTATTGGACCGATAGTGTACAAATGTAATAAAGGGCAAGTATTATATGCTTTTTTGGGGGTGAAGCTGTTGAATAAATATGAGCTTATTGCAGACTCCGTGGCTAATCCCGCCATAATCACTTCTGCCGACGGGACAATTACACATATGAACGAGGGCGCCGCCAAACTCATGTATGTATTTCGCAAAGAATCCTGTGGTAATATTAATGAGCTGTGTCCAAATTTGACGCTCACCGGAGGCGACGATGATATTAGCCTTAGTACCGAGCTCTCAAATCTGAAGTATTTCGTCAGTGCTTTTTCTTTTCCGACCGCAAGTGGAGAGCTCTGCCGCCTATACATTTTTGAAGACAACGTTACGTGCTCCAAACTCGTTTCACAGGTGCTTGAGGCAATTGATGAGGGCGTCTCGGTCATAGACTCCGGCGGGAACCTTGAAACTTTTAACGATACCGCCCTGAAATATATCGGTTGGAGTCTGAACGATAGAAATGAGTATATCGGAGAAAACCTGCAGCAGGCGCTCAGGCGTGAAAACCTTCTCTCCAATGCTCTCAGCCAGATGGTCATAAAAGAAAGACGCGTTATTAAAAAGAATCTTGAATACACCAACGGCAAGGTCATTACATATACTGGCACGCCTATCTTTGACGACGAGCGAAATTTGAAGCACGTGGTCCTGACGGGGCGCGATGTGTCACGCCTTGTCCAGCTTGAAAGTCAGCTTGACGAGCTTGAAAAAATCAAAAACGACTATTACTCTCAGCTGATGGAGCTAGAAAAAACACGAGGCGTACAGGGCCCAATCTGTTCAAGCAAGCGGATGGAGTATGTGCTCGGTATAGCTTCAAAGGTCGCCTCGACCGACGCCCCGATTTTTTTGACGGGTGAATCCGGTGTCGGCAAGGAGGAGGTTGCGCGCTTCATACACAGAAACAGCGACAGGAGCGAAAAGCCCTTTATCGCGATAAACTGCGCCGCGATACCTGAGCAGCTTATGGAATCCGAGCTTTTCGGCTTTACAGCGGGTTCCTTCACCGGCGCAAACAAAAACGGAAAAAAAGGGCTTCTCGATGAGGCAAACGGTGGAACCTTCTTTCTTGATGAAATCGGTGAACTGCCGTTTGCCGTCCAGAGCAAGCTTCTAAGGGTCGTACAGGACGGCAGAATGTATCCCATCGGAGGAATTGTTCCTATCGATTTGGATGTTAGATTTATAAGCGCGACTAATCTTTCCGAGGAGGTTCTCGGAAATTCCGCGAAGTTCCGTCGTGACCTTTACTACCGCCTTTGCGTTGTACCCCTTCATATCCCTCCACTGCGTGAACGGAAGGACGATATCATTCCGCTCATTTCATATTTTCTTGAACTATTTAACAAAAAATACAGGAAAAGCATAAGAATCAGCAATCAAGTCCTTAGAAAAATGACAAGGCTCGACTGGCCGGGTAACGTTCGCGAACTGAAAAATGTGGTCGAGCGGCTCGTCATACTATCAAGCGGGGCGATAGTCGATGACTCTCAGCTCAAGATTGCTCTGGATATGGGCGGCGGTGGGACAAAAGAAAAGCTTACAGTAAACAGTCTTATGCCTTTAAGTGAGGCACACGATTTGGTCGACAGCATTCTTATAAACGAGGCATATTCCCAGTACGGCACTATCGTCGAAACCGCAAAGGCTCTGCGTATCGACCCGTCGACAATTCACCGTAAGATCAAAGACGGAAAACTGGTTCTGGATACCAAACCCTGAGATTTACCGGCCGATATATTTCGATCGAAAACAGGACCCGCTTCGAAGGCTTTCTTTACCTCCCTGCGGGTCCTGCGTTTTATCCGTTGCTACAGCTATAATTTAGTGCGAGCGTGAAATACTGCGATAATTCACAATTATTCGAGATATGAATTGACAAAGTAAGAAAATCGACGTAATATGATTGAGCCGAAGTAATTTTGCGTGTTTTTCAAGAAAACGCGCAGTATTCCTGCTTCAGCGAAAATGCGGGCAAATTATTATCCGAAAAATTGGTTAAAGTGAAAAGGAAGTGAAATTAAATGAAATCCGACCCTTTGCCGGACAGTAACGGTAAGCCTCCGCATAGAACAAAATAATTTGTACAGAACCTGGCCTTTTGCTGCTTCGTTCTGTGCGAAGCAATGAAAGGATTGAGATATATGATAAGGTACTATCTCTCGAGAAACAATCGTCTGGAACAGATCGACGCTCAGGCACCCGGCTGCTGGATCTCGATGATCGCCCCCAGTGAAGCCGAGCTTCATCAGACCTCAAGGGATCTGGAACTCGATATGGATACTCTCAAGGCTGCGATGGACGCCTATGAGCGCTCGCGCATCGAAACCGATGACAACTATACGATGGTTCTCGTGAACATCCCCACAATCGAGGAGCACAACGAAAAAGAGCTGTACAACACTATCCCGCTTTCAATTATTGTCACTGGTGACGTCGTGATAACGGTCTGCAGCGAGGACACGCCGGTCCTACATCAGTTTGCCGCCGGCAAGGTCCGCGACTTCTTTACGTTTATGAGATCCCGCTTCATTCTGCAGGTACTCTACAGAGCCTCGACGCTATATCTGCAGTACCTCAGCATAATCGATAGAAAGTCTGACGAGGTTGAAAACAAGCTCCACAGATCGACAAAGAACCATGAGCTTATTGAGCTTCTCAAGCTTGAAAAGAGCCTTGTTTATTTCACCACCGCGCTGCGTTCAAACGAGGCTGTTCTTGAAAAGCTCTCCAGGTACGACATCATCAGAAAATACCCCGACGATTCCGACCTGCTTGAGGACGTGATAGTCGAAAACAAGCAGGCTATCGAAATGGCAAACATCTACAGCGGCATTCTCAGCGGAATGATGGACGCTTTCGCCTCTGTTATTTCTAATAATCTGAACATAGTTATGAAGGTCCTGACCGTCATCTCGGTTATCATGGCTATCCCTACGATCATATTCAGCGCTTTCGGGATGAATCTTGGTATGCCGCTTTCCGGCAGCCACTGGGGCTTTTTGATAGTTGTCGGCGGTACTGTGCTGATAACCGTAATCGCCTATTTCATTTTCAGCAAGACAATGCTTCTGAAGTGACCGGCCATAATAAAAAGGCACTCTCTCCGTCCATGGGCCGGAGAGAGTGCCTTTTTATTATTCAAACAGCTTTGGTTCTGGTACGGCATTTTCCGTTTTGTCAGCTTTTTTTCGTTTCAGAAAGTTCAGCTTCGTCTCACTGATTATGATAGAGGTAAAAATCAGCAAAAAGCCGACGTATAACTTAAGCGTCAGCACCTCGTGGCTTATCAGTACCGAGAAACCGGCGCCGAAAACGGATTCAAGCGTCAGAATTATTGCCGCCGTAGCGGGCGGCGTATGCTTCTGTCCGAAGGTTTGAAGCATGAAGCACATGGCCGTGCACATAACACAGAGGTAAACAATACTCAATATGTTTCCTGATGATATCGAAGCCGGAAAAGGGGTTGTAACAAGGGCAGAGACCCACCCAAGGATGCCGGCGGCTGCAAACTGCAGCATAGTGAGCAGCGCAACGCTCCGGCCTCTAACGTATTTTGCCGTCAGGACGATGTGCACCGCGTAAAAAATGCTGCAGCAGAGGGTCAGAAAGTCACCCAGCTCGATGGTCCTGTCATTTTTTAGGGACACAAGTCCGACACCGACAATGCAAATCGCCGTCGAAATGAAGTTATATTTATCCGGGCGCTTCCTGCTCACAATCCAGACCACAAACGGCACAAGAACGCAGTAGGCCGCCGTTAAAAAAGCGTTTTTACTAGCCGTGGTGTAATAGAGCCCGTAGGTCTGCACCACATATCCTCCGAACAGAAGCGTACCGAGCACCGATCCGTTTATTATATATCTTTTGTCGATTTTTTTAAGCTCCCTGTGAAATATAAGAGCCAGCAGAACTGCCGCTCCACTGAACCGAAACGCGAGGATATAGAGCGTGGGAACCGAATTCAGCGTGTTTTTAAGAACTACAAAAGATGTTCCCCAAATCAGTGTGGTTAATATCAGCGCCATACGGCCAAGCGCCGCAAATTTCTTTTTTTCTTTGATTGACATTATTGCTAATCCTTTTCGCTCCAAATGAGCCTTTATTTCTTGCGCATATGCGGAGCCGCGGCCTTCAGCATAAGCCTTTTCGTTCCGGCCTCGAACTCAATCTCGACAAGGCTGTCGCCGCCCATGGGCGTCATTTTCGAAATAACGCCCGCCCCGAAAGCGGTATGAACGATCTCTTCACCGGCTCTGAAAGTCTCCCCCACCGGCGGCTTTGCCGTCCGGGTATTGAGGCTATATTTCGGCTTTTCCGGCTCATACGACTTCTTTCGGGCCCCGGAATATGCTCCATACTCTGTTCTCATCCCGCCCATGCCGAAGGCATCGTTCCTGAGCGACTCGCAGCGTTCGATAAACTCGTCGGGTATTTCGTCAATAAAGCGCGACGGATTATGAGAGCTGGTGCTGCCGAACAGCATTCTCTGCCTTGCACAGATAAGCGTGAGGTTTTTTCTTGCCCTTGTCAGTGCCACATAGCAGAGTCTTCGCTCTTCCTCCATCTCATCCGGTTCGCCGATAGATCGCAGCCCCGGAAAAATTCCTTCCTCCGCACCGACGATATAAACGTTGTCGAATTCGAGCCCTTTTGCAGAATGCATAGTCATCATAACCACGCAGTTATTATCCGTTTCATAGGTATCCATGTCCGTATAAAGCGCGACCTCATCCAGAAAACCCGCGAGGCGTGTATCGCCCGTCTCTTTAATGTAGCTTAGAATGTTCGTTTTCAGTTCGCCGATATTTTCCACCCGCGCGATGTTTTCGTCCGTTGGCTTGGCTTCGAGCGCGCGCACATAAGAGGTCTTATCAATGATTATATCAAATAGCTCGTCGAGAGGCGTTGTTTCCTCTAAAGCGCGGAACTCATCCACAAGGTACGCAAATTGACGCAGCTTAACAGCGGACCTTTCAAGGTCTTGATATTTGTCGGCGTTTCTGACAACCTCAAACAGCGAGCTGCCTTCCGACACCGCGATCTGCTGCGCTGTCGAAATCGTTCTGTCGCCAATGCCGCGCGGAGGGCTGTTAATTATTCTGAGAAGGCGCAAATCGTCGTCCGGCGTCAGTATCACGCAGAGATACGCCATCATGTCCTTGATTTCGGCCCTGTCAAAAAAGCGTGTACCGCCGATTATGCGGTAAGGCACGCCGCTGCGCTTGAAAGCGTATTCGAGCTTATTTGTCTGTGCATTCATTCGGTATAAAACCGCGTTGTCACGCCAATTTGAGCCGTGGGAAAAGCTTTCCAGAATGTGCGTAGCAACATACTGCGCCTCGTCGTTTTCGTTCTGCGCAACATACAGCGTGAGCTTGTCGCCCATACTCTTTTCCGTCCACAGCTCCTTGCCCTTGCGTGCGGTGTTGTTTCGAATCACGGCGTTTGCCGCGCCGAGGATATTACCCGACGAGCGGTAATTCTGCTCCAGACGTATAACACGCACGTTTTTATACTGGCTTTCGAAGCTCAGGATATTTTCGATAGTCGCGCCGCGGAATTTATAGATGCTCTGATCGTCGTCGCCAACTACGCAGATGTTTTTCCTTCCGCCCGCGAGTGCCGCCGCAAGACGGTACTGGAGATTGTTCGTGTCCTGATATTCATCTATGAGGACATATTTGAATTTTTTCTGATAATATTCGCGTATATCATCATAGTTTTCAAGCAGCAAAACGGTATTCAAAATGAGATCGTCAAAATCCATCGCGTTCGCGTTTTTCAGACGATTTGCATACGCCTCAAACGCTTCGCCTATCACCTTGCGTCTGATGTCATTCGATGCCCGGGCCTGAGA
>JAYFQM010000021.1:0-18512 GCA_034927185.1 Oscillospiraceae bacterium
CGACGGCGGTCAGCACTCCGGCTCTGCTTCAGAACCTGCTGGTTCCCACAGGCAGCACCAATATTAGCAATAAAGTCTATTCGGGTGCGCGGCTTGCTCAGACGGCCAAGAACCTGCTGGGAAAGTAGGCACGGCATGGACACAATAAATGACGCTATAACCTTTATGCTGATTATCATACCGATCGGGACTCTGGCAAGAGTTGTGTATTGTTTTATTGTTATGGCGATGGACGGAGATGAGGAACAAACCTACAAGGTCAGGATTCGGAACGCATTAATTTTCTGCGTGGCCGCGGAATGCATCGTGGGACTCATCAGTCTATTCAAATCTTATTTTTAGAAGGGAGAATCTTTTTTGTGAATACGCTTCAAGTTCCGGAGAACATATCGCTGCGCTGGGAAGCATGGAGGGGGTTCGGAGGACCGGAGTTTTTAAAGTCGTCCGTAGTATCCGGCATAGCCCTTGCTGTTTCAATAGTTCTTTATAAAGCCAAGCTCATACCGCTCATTTTTGCGGTGGGCCTGGTTATTTTTACATTCGCGGTATGCGTCTCGTTGCTATCAAAGATTGAGTATAACCAGTCGATTGTCGACTATATCGCAAAAGCCGTTCTTTTCAGGAAAGAGCAGCAGCTATTCGTATATATAAAAACTGGAAAAGGAGAAGTGATACCTAATGGCGAAGAAACAAAAAAATCCGCGGCTTCAGACAGCGCAGGAATTTATAAATGTTGAGGAGATCGCGGACGATTTCATATATTCGAACGACGGGTATATCTTTGGGTTTCTGAATATCCGCGCCGGCGACGACAAGCTGATGAGCGAGCAGGAACAGATTGCAAACACCTCAAATCTTACAGCCGCTATGTCCGGAGAAAAGGAGCCGTGGCAGCTTATGTCCGTGCCTAGGACCATGGATACCGTCGGCATGATCGAGCACCTCATGGAGCTTAGAAAGAATACGTCCGACGACGCGAAGCTGAAGCTATTAAACGGCGAGATCGCGGCTATACAGGAAATGACGAAGGAAGGAACCAAAGAACCCCTTATACTACTCAAGTGCTGGGCAAAAGCGGCCAGAGGCGCTGATGTAGCGCTTAATAAGCGTCTTCATGAGATGCGCCAGCATCTTCTGGACAACAGGGTATCGGCTGAGAGGATGAAAGACAGGGATATTACATATCTCTGCAAGGTATTTGCCGACCTTACGACATATCAGGAGTTCGAACAGGAGAGCTTTGCAGACGATTTACCGATGCTGCCCGGGCAGAAAAGAAGGCTTACCGTCAAGACGGATAATAACGACATCCTAAGAAATATCATTACGCCGATGGGCGGGCTACAGTTCGGTACCTCCCGCGTAACAATCGGAAGTGTGACCGGCAGAATATATGGCGCGGTGCGCTATCCCGCGGAACTTAACTTTGGCTGGGCTGTTCCACTCATGAACGCCTCCGACTGCGTTACGTCTATTACTTTTTTCCCCGGCAGTCTATCGCAGCTCGGAGACGCATTATCCCGAAGCATAAAGCGTAATAGCACCGACGCGGCAGCCGAGAGTGACGCCAGACGCAGAATGCGTCTCGAAAAGCAGGTCAAAGACGGTGAAAATATGATAGAGCAGCTAGACTACAGAAACGCCGCAATAGGCCACATGACCCTGCTTGTAATGCCTTTTACGGATAACGAGGATAACCTTGAAGATATCTGCCGCAGCGTCGTAAACCGTTACGCCAGGCAGAACATAAAGCTGAAATCTCTTGGCAATGTTCAGAAGGCAGCGTACAGGCAGATCTCGCCATACTATGTGGACCAGCCTGAAATTGATTACATGCTTCGTCAGATCATGCCTCTTCAGACCCTTATTGGAGGTTCCCCAATGACGATCAACATTTACCGCGATGACCGCGGTTATTATTTTGCCAAAACGATGGACGGCGGTATTATAAGCCTGAACCTGCTATACCGCGGCGGTGACCGCACTAACGGCAACATCTTTTGTTCGGGCATGGCCGGACGCGGCAAATCCACCGCTCTGAAGCACATCATTGAAAGCCTGTTTATGGCCGGTGTAAAAATTATCGTTATCGATCCGGAGCGCGAATTCAGAGATTTGTGCAGAAACCTGGGAGGCACTTGGCTGGATATGGGCGGCGGCACCGCGAAAATTAACCCGTTTCAGATCCGTCCGGTGCCATTGGATGAGGATGACGAGGAAGAAAAGGACCGGCTCTATTGCTCGACAGACAACGCAATGGCCCTGCATATGCGCACGCTGGAGACGTTTTTCAAGATGTACATTCCAAGTCTGACGGATATACAGCGCGCCAATTTGAAAAAGACACTCGTGGAGATGTACCAAAACAGCGGAATAACGTGGGATACCGACGTAAGCACGCTGAAGGACGAAGATTTTCCCACTGCCGGCGACTTTTACAAGCTTCTTGAAAGCAAGAAGGCGCAGGACAACAGCTATGAGGAGCTGGCAGCGCTTTTCTATGATATGGCCGAAGGTGCGGATTCCTTTCTTTGGAACGGACATACAAACGTAGCCGTTGACAACGACTTCATATGCTTCGATACGAACAGGCTTGTCAACAGCTCCGAAGAGGTCAAGCGCGCACAGTATTTCAATGTTCTTACACTGTGCTGGGAGCTTATGTCCGCAAATAGGGACGAGCCTGTGTTCCTCATGTGCGACGAGGGGTATATCATGCTGGACCCGGACGTACCGCAGGCCGCAATGTTTATGCGTAATGTAGCAAAGAGAGGCAGAAAGTACGAGGGTATGCTTGGCTTCGTTGTACAGTCCGTTGTTGACGTATTGCACGATAACATCCGGAGATACGGTCAGGCTATCATAGACAATTCAGCGTACAAGCTGCTTTTCGGCACCGACGGCAAGAACCTGAAGGAAACGGCGGATCTCTTCAAGCTCACTGAGACGGAGCAGAACATACTTCTGTCCGGCAGACGCGGGAAGGCGCTGTGCTGTATCGGCAGCCAGCGCCTTCAGGTGGATTTCGATATACCGAAATATAAGCTTGAGCTTATGGGCAAGGGCGGAGGTCGCTAAAGGAGGGAAGATAATATGAGTGCTGCTGCCGGAGCCAAAACAGCGCTGCGGATAGCCGGAGCCATCGCCAGCGCGGACAGCGACGGGAATACGCTGAAGAACACACTAAAAGGGGTCATGGCATTTTTTACGTTCCTTATACTTCTGTCGGCTGCTGTGATCTCCATTCTTACGTCTCCTGCAAGCTTCACGGGAGCGCTGGGAGATTTTCAAAAAGATTATCTGTACATACTGCCCGATCGAGACATAGATACGGGTACCGGAACCCCCTCATTTACAAAGCCGGTGGATTCTTCGGAGTATTCCAAGTACTTAGACGCAGTTTCCGATCCGGAAAGAAAAGCTCTCCTGGAGACAGGCTTCAGCCTTCTTGGGAAGGTAAGCTACTTCTGGGGCGGCAAGTCGGCCGCAGGGTGGAACGACGATTGGGGAAAACAGAGGCTCGTTACCTCGCCGGGTTCTAAAAGTACCGGTACATACAGGCCATATGGCCTTGATTGTTCGGGTTTTGCAGACTGGTGCTATAAAACTGCGGGGATAGGAGATATGCTTGAAAAAGGCGGTACCGCCTGGCAGTGGGGACAGTCTTACGCTATCTCAGCCGACGAGCTCCAGCCGGGGGATCTCGTTTTTCAAAACGTTGGATCTTCTGCGGAAAACCATGTCGGCCTGTACGTTGGTACCGACGACAGCGGAAACAGGCTGTACCTGCACTGCTCTGGGAGCAGCGGTGTTACGCTCAATTCTTACAGCGGCTTCAGGTACTTCAGGCGTGTTCCGGAACTTGATAATTGAAGGAGTTGATCAGCTTTGAAATCCATGTGTTATATATCCAGCGACGAAAAGAAAGACATATTTGATGCGCTTGCCGACGAGCTGGATATCACGGTAAGCCACTACAGTATAGGACAGATAAAATCTCTCGTCGCATTTGTGTCGCGGGAAAAAACGATTCAGAATCAGAACTTTCTCGTAATAGATCTCACCGGCACCGACTTTTCAGACGAGCATATCATAAGCGCGGTTCAGACGCTCCGATGCCTCAGCTCCGCCCGGCCTGTCTTTATTGTTCCGAGAAGCAGTAAAACGGAAGAACTTTTCGGAAGACTCATAAACTTCCATGTCACGAATCTCATCTTCCTCGAACCGGGAACTGATGCCGTAAAAGATATGCGCCGGTGCCTGAGTGACGAGGGCATGGTGCTCACAGAGAAGACGGCGGAGGTGCAGAATTCCCGCGCGGCGGCGGCAAATTCAGTTGTACGTCCTTTAAAAATTCCCGAAGGATTATCAATAACGTTTTGTGTTTGCGGATGCATGCCTCGCATAGGAACCACAACGCAGGTATTTGCCATGCATTATTATCTGAAGAGCCTGGGCTTTTTTTCGGCTGTCCTGTGCCGGGACGACGGATTCATTAAGCAGCTTATGGAGCTATACGGGGATCGGGTGATCGAGTTCGAGGGTTACATCACGGTCAACGATATACCTTTCTGCCTTCAGGAAGACAAGGCGGTATGGAACGCATACATAATTGATGGGGGCATACTTGATGAGCATAGCCGGCAGGATTTTGCTGACGCGGATATTTCCGTGCTGGTCGGCGGGGCCAAGCCTTGGGAACTGGCTCTGTTCGCGGAAAGTCTGAGGCTTGCCGGGGACGCCAAGCGTATGGCGGCGTTCATGTCTTTTACGACACAGAAGGATGTGGAGGAGTTACACAAGGTCCTCAACATACCGCTTTACAGCGTTCCCTACCATCCGGATATATGGGATAAGGGAGGTGGCACCGCGGTATATAAAGCAGCGGTGCTTCCGTTCATAACGGAGCTGTGTGCACGATGATTGTGTATATTGCGGCATTAGCGCCGCTCACATGGGTGGCAGCTACGGATATCCGGAATAGGAAAATATCCGCAGCTCCGCTCATATTGCTCGCGGCATTGGGAGGAGTCAGGATCGCGCTTACAGGGCTGACAAGTATAACGCCGTCAATAATTGGGCTTCTCTGCGTCGGCCTTCCGATGCTCGTGCTCTCGTGCGTGATCGATCACGGAAACGGAATAGGCGGAGGCGACGTCAAGCTCTGCGCCACGCTCGGCTTCCTGCTGGGCGCGGAATATGCGCTCTTCCTGATCGTCGCGGCTCTGCTGCTCTTTGTTGCCTATGCTTGGATAAGCGGCAGAAAGGATGCGCCTTTCGCCCCTTTCGTTCTTGCGGGTTATACCGTTATGCTGGCCCTAATTTTACTTATTATAGGAGGTTTCAATGTTTAAGAAAAAAAGTACGCGGGACAGAGTAGTAAGCGTCCCGAAACGCGGCGGCTCACTTCCGGAGAATGATGGTTATACGGGAGCAGGCTGCGCAGCGGTTCCTTCAGATAAAAAAAGCCTGGAGAAACCGCCCGTTATAAAAGTCCGTAGAGATCCAAAGCCGGACGATACGTGCACCGGAACCGCGATCCCGGAGAATGAAAGCTTTGCCGGTAACACGGACAAGCCGGGAAAGGCGAAGAAAAGGCGGGCTAAAAGAGAGAAGGAGAAAGTGCCGAGGACTACGAAACCGTTTCTGAAAAGCAGGCCGGCATGGGCTATTATAAGCGTTAGTCTTGCGATTGTTATCGCCTTCGTGCTTATGCCCGCTATGGAGAGGGCCGGCACGGAAACGGTGACAATCATTGCCGCGGCGCAGGATATATCTGAAGGTACAAGAATAGAAAGTGGTATGCTTCAGACGAAGGAATGCTGCAAGGCTGATCTCCCAAAGGGCGCGGTAAAGTCCTCAGATGCGGCCACGGGCCAATATGCGCTGATGGATATGATGCAGGGCGACATACTTATAGAGGCTAAGATCGGGGACATATATTCCGAGGACGCATATTTGAACGGTATACCGGACGGAAAAATGGCAATGTCGGTGGAGTTGTCGGATATGGCACAGAGCGTTTCCGGCAAACTCCGAGGCGGCGACGTTATAAGGATATATGCGGTGTACAAGGATTCAGATTCACCATTGGATTCATCCTCTCTTGTAGATGAGCTTCAATACGTAGAAGTCCTGGCCGTTACGAACGGCTATGTACAGGACATAAAAGGCAGCGAAAGTCCTGAAGATGAAAGCTCCGGGAGCAGCAAGGAAAGCAAATCCATTGCCACAGTGACGCTTTTAGTTAACAACAGGCAGGCCGTCGTTTTGTCCGGCCTGAGCGAAACGGCCACGATGTACTCCGCGCTCGTTGTGCGCGGTGATGAGATAAAGAAAGAGGCGGCACTCGAAACTCAGGATAAATATCTGGAGCAGTTGGATAAGAAGATAAGTGAGGAGGCGGAGCAATGAAAACGATAGCGTCATGGGGCAGCTCCGGAGCAGGCAAGACGACCGTCGCTCTTGCCCTGGCCGCGCAGCTCGCCAAGACAAACCCTGATACCCTCGTAATTAGTATGGATAGCCGGACGCCTGCACTGCCTGTGTACCTGCCGGGGCAGAATCTGGGAGCGTTAAATTCACTTGGATCTCTGCTTGAGACACCGAATTTTATTGAATGTGGTCTGAAAGACAAAATACACCGGCAACCTAAAAGCGAGCACCTTTTCTTTATGGGACTTGCATCCGGAGAGATAGCGTCGATCACATACAAAGCGCCGGAGCGCGGCACAGTTATAAGCCTGATACGCATTTTGGAAGAGTCGCCCTTTAAATACCTTATAGTAGACTGCGACTCGAACCCCATATACGACAGTCTGACGCTTTACGCTTTGGAAACTGCCGACACAGTGCTGCGAACGGTAACGCCCGATGTCAAGGGATTCGAGTTTCAAAAGGCGCAGCTCGCCTGGCTGGGAAGCAGCGATTCGTTCAGAGTTGAACGGCACATAAAAATAGCTAATATGGGCGGTGATACCACGCCGCTGAAGGAAGCCTCCGCACTGTTCGGGGGCTTTGATTTTGTTCTTCCATACGCGCGTGAGGTGAAGGATAAAATGACGGCCGGCGAGCTGATTCGGGGACTGCATGCCGATGTAAAATCCGTGCAATTTGAAGAGCAGATAAAGCGGCTTGCCTACAGGATTTTGGAGGAAGATAAAGATGGACAAGCTTAGCAGTATTCGTGAAGAGATATATTCCACCCGCGGAGAAGAGCCTTATGAACAGGTCCTCCGAAGGGTACAGTCGAACATAGCTTCCTCGCTGCAACAGAACATCGAGGAAATAAGCGAAGCGGAGTTAAAAGAAATCATAGGAAAATACATAACTTCCCACGGCGTTAAATGCGATCTCACCAGTTCGGTTGCGGAGCTTACGAACTACATTTACCACGATATGGCCGGACTCTCCTTCATTACCAGGGACAGGCTGTTCGAGCGCGAGGGCTTTGAGGAAATCGACATAAACGCCTGGAACAATATAGAGATTGTGACCGAGGGAAAACGCCAAAAAACAGATTATTCCTTTCTATCTCCGCAGCACGCGATTGACATTCATCAGCGCATGTTCCGGAAAACGGGGACGATATTCAATGAGGCACAGCCGAGGGCCACGGCAGACATAGGCGACGGTATTCGTATAACGGCGCAGAAATGCCCCATCATAGACGCCGACATCGCGGTGGCGTCCTCCATACGAAAGGTCAATATGAACGTCATATCGAGGGAAAAGCTCATAGAAGGCAAAGCTCTGAATGAGCTTATGTTTGGCTTTCTTCTGCTGTGCGTGAAGCGGGGAGTCTCCCTGATAATATCCGGAGAGACAGGAGCCGGCAAGACCACGCTTGCCGGCTGCCTGCTTTCCATTGCGGCCGAAACGCTGCGCATATATACGATAGAGGAAGGGAGCCGGGAATGGAACTTCGTATTTAAAGATGCTGAAGGAAAGCCGGTCAACAGCGTCATACACACGAGAACCAGGCCGAATGAGGAAAATCCGAGTCTAAACATCGATCAGGAGTCGCTTGTAAAGGACAGCCTTCGCTTTGATCCGGACATCATATCGCCTGGAGAAATACGAGGACGGGAGGCATTTGAGACAATGAGTGTTGCCAACACCGGCCATACCGTCGTCACGACTATACATTCAAACAGTACGCTCGACACTCCGACACGCGTTATCGCCCTTGCAAAAAGAGCTTACGACCTGAGTGACGATACACTGTACGAAATGGAGACGAACGCATTTCCCATCCTGGTTCACACAGAAAAGCTCAGCGACAACAAGCGCCGCATCACGGAGATCCGCGAGGTAATGGGCTATGAAAACAGAAAGGTTCAGTCAAGAATGCTTTTTGAGTTTGTCATCGAGGACAACATATACGAAGGCGACGTATGCACTGAGGTTGTTGGAGCTTTTATACATGAGAACCCGATTTCCGAATCCCTTGCGCAGAGACTTCTTAAAAAAGGAGCGAGACGCGCGGAGATTGAGCCATATATCAAGTTCGGGAGGGATAACGTATGCTTAATAAGCTGAACATCCTGGTATTTGTTCTGCTTGCCTACGGCTTACTGTTGTCACTCGGCTTTTCAGTACCAAAGCCAGGGATTAAAAACAGAATGCTCCGGGCGGCACAAAAGCTAAGGCGGCTGGTACCTAAGAAGCCGGAGAGCGCAAAGGAATACGTCTTGAAGCTCAACGGCCGGCGCAGGGAAAATTTTCTGATTCGCAGCAGAAACGAGGCTAAAGACGTTTTTCAGAAAACAGGGCAGAACAAGGGATACGCCAAAGTGCTGCGGCGGTCGGTGGCGGCCGCCGTGCTCGGCGTGCTCATAGGGATACTCTTCAGCAACGTTTTTCTCTCTTTTGTGCTTGGGGCGGGCCTCTATTTCATACCGCTCTGGATGACGCGGTTCTCCCTGTACAGGTATAACAGATTTCTGAACGACGAATTTGAGGTGGCCCTGAGCCTCATAACCACTTCTTACGTCCGGAACAGCGACATCCTGGGTGCAGTGGAGGAAAATCTCGGCCATATCAATTCACCGGTCAAAGAGCTGTTCGCTTCGTTTGTAAACAACGTGAAATATGTTGACCCGAATGTGCCGGCGCAGATAGAGCGTATGAAAGGGGCGGCGGACAATAAGCTCTTTCGAAAATGGTGCGACAGCCTAATTCTTTGCCAGGACGACCATACGCTGAGAGCGACGCTCATTCCCATAGTTAACAGCTTTTCAGATCTGAAGGCGCAGCAGATGGAAAACGAGACGAATATGATGAAGCCGCTGCGACAGGCGCTTTTCATGACGGCGCTTACCGTCTCTGTGATCCCAATGTTTCTTCTTCTCAACAAAGAATGGTACGCTAACCTTGTCGGCACCATTCCCGGCAAAATAGTGCTTGTCATTACCGGCGTAGCGGTGCTTACAACCATCAACAAGGCAATAAGGCTTTCCAAGCCTATAGAATACGACGTTTAGGAGGTGATGATTATTGAAATGGATCGTATTCCTGCTGGCAGCTGCCGGCATTTTTATTTTGGGTACATACAAATACCCTAGCGTATATGCGCCGGCGGCCGCCGCGCTCCGGAAGCGCGCGCCGAAAAAGCTTTCGTCGGTAGACGTAGCAATAATGGCAATAGCGGTCAGGATGATTCCCCTCATCGATCTCGACCCGATCAGACACACAAGCCTTTCCGAAGAACTCAAAAGCCTCGGACACAGCGAATCCCCGGAGATGTTTAACGCGATGGCGCTATCACGGGGATTTCTTATGGCCGTTCTCTGCCTGCCGCTCCTGGCGGTTTCACCTGTGATCGGCATAGTTGCTATGGTTATAGTTTTCTGGGGCATATATTCGTCTCAGGAAAAAAAGCTGAAGCGCGAACTCGACAAGCGTAAGCTGATGATCGAACGGGAGCTGCCGCAGTTTGCAGGAACAATAAGGCAGTCTCTCAATTCCACACACGACGTTATAGCCATTTTCGAGAGCTATAGAAAAGTGTGCGGAACATCTCTTCGTAACGAGATGGACCGCACACTGAACGATATGAAGACCGGAAATCCGGAGAGAGCCGTAAAAGCGCTTGAAAGCCGCGTCAACAGCGCGGCGCTGTCCCAGCTTACGCGAGGGCTAATCGGCGTAATGCGCGGTGATGATCAGCGCGTTTATTTCGATATGCTAACCGATGAGTACCGCAAAGCTCAGGACGAGTCAGTTGCAAAGGAGCTTATTACTAGGCCGGAGAAGCTTTTGCCGAACATGGCGCTGCTCTTCGGCTGTATCTTTCTCATGGTAGCGGTCGGCCTCGGCCTCTACCTCAAACAGCAGCTCGGCATCTATTTTTCATAAATATATTATTCAGGAGGTACATCATGAAAAAACTACAGGACATATCCATCACGGCGGCGGTAAAGCTTCAGAGCTTCGGAAATCGGCTGAGAAGTAAGCTCAAGGACGACAGCGGTACGGCCGCAATGGACAACGGCGTCATCATTGTTATAGTCGTTGCCCTCGGCGGGATCGTGCTAGCCCTTTTAATTGCCTATTTCAAAGGCGACTTCGCAGATAACCTCAAGAGCAAGATCGGCGACTTCTTCAGCCAGAGCTGAAGGAAAAAAGGCAGGGCGCTGACGAAGCGCCCTGCCAGCATCTACTGAGTATAATAGGCAAATTAAGAGAAGTAAATGCGTGAATACAGAGTATTAGATAATACATTCTCTCGGTTCCTTGTCGAACCGTATACCCTTAAACACAGGTTGACGCATTCCTCCGCCCGCGGTCTTCATCATATATCTGACCGTGCAGGCGTATTTCGGCTCGATCCAGACAGCGGCCTCATTGCCAGCGGGTACCTCATCAAATGGCGGAGCTGAAAGCTTTTTTGCTCCGGACATAATTCGAAAATCCTCCGAAGATACGCCGAGGGTGACATGCCCCTTATAGACCAGACGTTCGCTTTGGTACTGGCCGAGGACGACGCTTATTACATTGGCTTCTTTTTGAATGAACCCGCAGACGACGAAATCTTCGTCCTGCAGGTTCTTTATTTTTATCCAATCCTTTGTACGTTTATCAAAAAAGTATTTACTATCTTTCCGCTTCGCAACGATGCCTTCCAGGTCCTGCTCCTCTGTGAGCTTGTAGAAAGCAACGCCATTCTGTTCTATATAGCGGGATACGGCGAGACGCTCGCTGTCTTTGACAGACTCGCGGAGCAGCTGCTTCCGTTCCATTAGAGGCAGGCCGGTGACATCTTTGCCGTCTGCGTAAAGAATATCGAAGGCGATAAAGCTCGCCGGATGCTTCTGTGACATCAGCCGGATCTTAAATTCGTTCGAGGTCAGAGAGCGGCGCTGGATCTCAAAAAAATTCGGTTTTCCATTAATAAGAACCGCAAGCTCGCCGTCAAGGACGCAGCGGCATCGAGCCTGTCTGTGAATATCCGACAGCTCCGGAGCTTTGGCGAGCATCTTCATATTCCGTTTGTTGCGCAGCTCGGTGCCGGCTTCAGGATCGAGATAGGCGATACATCGCTCTCCATCGAGCTTCAGCTCAAAGATATAGTCAGGACTGTCGAAAGCCTCTGCCATCTCAGAGATAAGCATTGGCTTGACATCCTTTTCCTCAAAAATATCTTTCAAGCCGTTTCCTTGCCCTTCTGTGCGTTCTCAACACTTGCTTTCAGAGCGTCCATGAGGTTAATCACGTTGGTTGGGCTTTCCGGTTGCGCTGCTACGACATCCTTGCCGGCAATCTTCGTCTCTATGAGGTCCTTTAGCTTAACCTGATATTCGTCCTTATACCTAGCTGGGTCGAAGGGAGTATTCATTGAATTAATAAGCGTCTTTGCCATATTCAGCTCGCCTTCGGCTATCTCCGGCGTGTTATAGGACTTCTGCAGGTCCTTGATATCGTCAGCGTAAAACATGGTGGAAATCAAAACTCCGTTTTCGCGCGGTATGATTGCCATGAGCGTGTCTTTCGTGCCGAGGACGGTTTTTCCTATAGCTATCTTCTGCTCGCTCATCAAAGCGGCGCGAAGCAATTCAAATGCCTTTTCACCGCCCGGCTCAGGAACGGCCTGATACGTTTTGTCGTAGTAGACCGGGGAGATTTGATTAAGGTTTGCAAAGTGCAGGATCTGAATTGACTTTTCCTTTTCGCTTTTGATTTTTTCGATTTCCTCGTCAGTTACAACAACAAAGTGATCCTTATCGTATTCATACCCCTTTACGATATCATCAGATGTGATCTCCTTGCCGCAATGAGAACAGGTTTTCTTGTACCTGATTCGGCTTTGGTCTTCCTTGTGAAGCTGGTTAAAGTGGATGTCATTATCCTGTGTGGCCGTGTACATCGCTACCGGTATGGCGACTAGGCCGAACGAAATAACGGATCTATGCGAAATTGCCATAAGAACACCTCCGAAGAATATTGTTTCCGAGAGGTTGGCGCGTATTCCAAAATGTTGCCATTGACGGATTTTTAATAATAAGCTATCATGTGCGTATAGTTGCTATTAGTTGCTATAACCGGAGGTGAAGTTGTGGTAGATCCAAAAGTATATGTCGGTGTTACCGCGTCCTTTGATGCTGAAGGCAGAATGTTTCCAAGGGAAATTATTTGGGAGGACGGTACTATCTACGAAATTGACAGGATATTGGATATCCGTCAGGCGGCGGCCATCAAGGTAGGGGGCGGAGGCGACAGGTTTACTATCAGAGTCAACGGTAAACAGACTTTTCTGTTTTTTGAGCGATGTGCCGAGCTATTTGTTAACCGCGAAAACCCAATTATTGGGCGCTGGTTTGTTATTCGGACTTCCCGATAACATACCTTATTCCAACCAGAATAAAAGTTATGGCGCCTCCCCATAGACCATCTCGTGCTTAATTTGTAAGGTTATTGAGTTTCAATTTTGTGTATTAGAGTAAGAGTTGCTGTAACCACCGTAACTACATATGTAGCTTCAGCTTTATTCAACACCTCATTGTCATGAGCATAACTCTTGCTATTCCTAATCGTATTATATTTTTCAAATGTAGAAATGCTCATTTTTAAAGTCTGATCGACGAAATCAGATTCAAATACCTCTTTTTCATCATAATATTTTGCAAGTGATCCAGCTAAGCTGTGAAGTGGATAATTTTTTCCGGCATAGTCGGCAATGGGAATGCTATGTCTTATACATATATTCCTTAAAAATTTTGTTGAATATGTGTGTAACCTATCGAGTACCAAAGTTGGTTCATTTCTTCCAAGTGCGTCGTAAATATCTCTTGATAATATTTCAAACGACTCACCATGTTCTTCCGGAAGGATTATTTCAAAATCATCATCAGAAATAATATAGTCTATATCTCTTATAAGGTATCCTGTTGTACTCGGTCTTAGTAGTTTTTGTATCGCGTCTTTCAATACTTGGTGCTTTGGCTTTAAAAAATCAATATTACTTTGCGATCCTTCAAAAGTAAAATCAAGAGCCTTTTTATCCCAATTATCGCCCTTTAATCCTGCATAATATGCCAGCCCCTTATCCTCATACTCAATTTTGCAATGCCGAAGTATCTGTGCGATATCGCTGCTTCCATTTTGCTGTATAAATCGAATTAATTTATCTTGAAATTTATCAGGAACTTCATATGTGAATTCATACTGCCCCATAATTTTCCTCCTTGAATAATTATTTTTATATTAACTCAACTAAACATAATTGTCCAGAATTTTACATAATGACACCTAAACAATATAGATAATCAGGCGCAGCTTCAGCTGCGTCTTTTTAATTACATGAAAGGAAGAGATAACTTGAACAAATTGAGGGAAAACAGAGGCGACTTTACGGTAAAGGGGGCGATGATGCTCCTCCTGTCGTCGATTATCCTGGTGCTCTCCATATCGGTTATAGGCACGATAAACAGCACGGCCAGGCTTCATAGCGTCGCCGATCAGCTCGCAAGGTACATCTCCATACGCGGTGTCGTCGACAGCAGCGTCACGCAGGAGCAGGAGCGCCTTATCTCGAACAGCGGCCTCGACTGCACCGTTTCGGTGAGTGCCGACTACATAGGCGGTACAAAGCAGATTCAGTTCGGAGACCCTTTTACCGTGACGGTTGAATACCAGGCCAGATTCGGTATAGGAGGCATAGTATCAATCCCTGTCACGCTGAATAGCCGGGCGGAAGGAAGGAGTGAAATCTATTGGAAGTGAAACACAAGCTCAGTGAGAATACCGGCAGCATAATGGTCGAGTCCGCTCTAGTTTGTCTTATAGGACTTATGCTCCTCGCCGTATGCATCGAGTCGGCGTGCTGTTACCTTACAATCAGCATGATCAGAAACAAAACGGACAGTGCCGTGCTGTCCGTGGCTGCGGCGAACGTGGCCAACATATATGACGGCGTCCGGGAAAGCGCCGGGAACGCCAGAGAAATAAGCGCCGGCGACTGGAGCGAGTACGTTGCCACCGATGATGTCAGGTCTGCTCTCGCGGACATGCTCTCTCTGACTGAATCCGGAGAGAACCACATGGACCGCATTACCTCTGAAAACGGCACCGCTTACATAATAAGCGGCCTGAAAACGTCCTATGTTAACAATGAAGGGGATGATCTAAACTTTATGACAACGCTCACTGTGACAATACCTCTGCATTTCCTGAACATCAATCTGAATCAGAATCTGGAGGTAAAAACAACATATGAAGCTCGGTTTTAAAAACGGATATAAGAAGCTATACTACGCGCTGAAAACTAATCCCTGGTTTCTGTTATTCCTGATTGGGTACCTCGTTCTATTTTCGGCAGTGCTCATAACGTCAGATTCGGTCTGGATATGGCCGATACTGTTTGTTCTCCTTTTGTATCTCGCCCTACAAAAAGCCTCCAGACACGATCTGACGCTGTTCTTCTATGCTTCCCGTTTCTGCGGCCGCAGCTACATATACCAGCGGCGGAACATAAGGCGGGGGCCGTGCAGAGAAATGCGGACCGTACTGGCATGGGAGACAAAGAACCTTATTGATATCCTTCCGGCCGGACGCTATATAGCCGTCACACACGAGACAGCTATTAAACTGCTCCTGAAGGACGCCGGAGTTACCATGCTGCGCTGCGTGCCAGCGTACAAAGGCAGCTTGTCTTCACTGCAAAGAACAATGCTGGGATGCGGTAAATGTCATAAGAAGCGGTTCTGCGGCCTCAGAAGCATGAGTAAGGAACCAAGGCAGTTTTATTATGTTGAATTTAATAAAGAAAGAGAGGCGCGGTCTAACCCGATACGTTAGGCCGCGCTTCTCTTTTCAAAGGAGAGTAAGTATGCTTAGGAAAAATCACAGATACATGGCCGCATTCAAAGTGCCAAACGGCTTAATAACGGATATCGGCCTGACCTACAGCGCCAAGCGCGTTGGCTGTGCCTTATACAGCCGCCGCAACAGTTTGGGGGCCTGCAGGATGAGCATCAGACAGCTTGCAGGGCTTTCGCAATGCTCGATGACCACCGCCCTAAAGGCGGTCCGGGAGCTTGAACGATTCGGGTACGTCACCCGTCACAAATGCATCCGATACAGCGCTGAGATGGGCCGAACGGTATACCAAAAGAGCGAGTTCACCGTCTCAATAGACGGCAGCTTTACCTTTGTTCCGCACAATGTCTTCCACTTCCCAATGAAAAACAGCAGCTTCACGGTATACCTTTTCCTACGCCTGTGCGCGGGAAATCACACACGGGCATTTCCAAGCCTCAGCTGGATATGCAATGGCCTCTGCATAAGTAAATCCGCTGTCTGCACCGCTCTGAGAGAGCTTTCGGACGTAGGGTTAATACATCGGCTGCCCTGCATAATACAGGGTAAGCAGGAGCACTGTGAAAACTCCTATTACTTCATCTGTAATGCAAGGCCGGCAACAGCAAGAAAAACATTTCCTGCGATCCTTCCTATACGAAAAGCCGGACATATGCGTACTGTCAAAAGAATCTCCAAAATCCATATTAAACGGAGCACATGCCGTAAGCTTTATCATGTTTCCATTATACAAAGGCATACCGCGAAAATCAATACAGGGGGGTAGTACGATTTTTAGTCATCTATTTAAGACTTAGATAACGTAGGTATTACAAGAGGAAGAGAATACTAGAAAGGTTTACATAACGCATAAATTTCGGCGTTTTTATTAAAAAAATTAAAAATAATGTATTTCAAGGAGATGGAAGCAATGATCAGACAAATATGGACAGCAGAATTGAGCGCTATGCTCCTCATTATGTGCCTTGTCACGGCCTTAATGGGCATTCCGGCCGGTGCGGTCGAGGAAAATGAGATGGTCAAGGAAATAGATGTGGAGCCGCCTGCGGGGGTTGCCTTACAGACACAGGGGAGAGCGGATATAGAGAGATATTTCGTGGAAACTGGAGGCATGGCAGCTGATGATGGCAATGAACCGGATCAGGCGTCGATCTCTCCGGGCGGTGGTGTCCGGGAGCTGCCGATCACTTACGATGAGCGGCTGAACGATGCCCATGTGACAGCTAAAACAGACGAAGGCGACGAACCAAACAACGAAGCATTTTTGTATATCATCCCGGGTACCGCCGTTCTGGCGATGACGGGAATTTTTTATATCCAAAAGAAAAAATCAAGGAAGGGAGAATAACAATGAAAAAGAAGTTCTTATTAACAGCGTTTCTCATCATGGCGCTTATTTCGGTATTTTCCATAACCGCCTTTGCAAGCGATACACACACTTACGCGGACAATATCAGCGCAGGCTCGCCGGAGACGACGCTTATTACAGAAAATGACGCCAGCACAAAGGCATGGACGCTTTACCCTAGCCTTACTGTTGACGGCAGCGGGGGTCTGACGGTTTCAGGTACAGGTGTTGCTGTGACGTATTCGAACCAAGCGTCTTATGCAGGGTACTTCTACCAGGACGAAAGTGGCAACACTTATCAGTTCAGCGGCTGCTCATATACAGCAGGACGACAGTATATTCAGAGCAGCTCCATGATAACAGAATTAACTTCTGTTTATAACGGCGGGTCGCTGGAAGGCGCCTATTCTATTACGATTAGAGATGGTGTAATTGAGCCAGTATATGGGTTTGCATATATAAGTCCCGCTGAGTATTCTGAAACCAATATTTTTTACGCACATTATGGTGTTACGTGGGCTAGGATGGTGTCATATTATCGCGATTATGCAACTGGATGGTCTTACTATTATGGATATAGAGTGTATATTGTGACGGAACCAACCACCTATGAATGGAATTTTCGGGCGGTGCCAACTTTCACTGTCTCCTTAAATCCGCAATCCGGCAATGTGATGCCTACACAGATTACGGTTGTTCAAAATGATACCTATGGAACGCTGCCGGTGCCTGTGCGTTCCGGGTACTCGTTTGCCGGGTGGTATACCGGGACAGATGGCAGCGGCACGGAGATCCTTAGCTCTGGAACAGTAACATCAGATATCACACTGTATGCCGCGTGGACGATCAATCAATACACTGTGAGCTTTGAGAGCAACGGCGGAAGCCCTGTTTCAGCCATCACACAGGATTATGGGACAACGGTGGTCGAGCAGCCGATGCCGTCCCGCACAGGTTATACCTTTGCTGGGTGGTACGCAGATTCTACGATGACAAGCCCGATAGCGTGGCCAATGACGGTCGGAGCCGAGGATACGACGCTGTACGCCTCATGGACCGCAAACACATACACAGTCACCTTCGATCCGCAGGGTGGAAGCGTCTCGCCGGCAACGGCCACGGTCACCTACGACAGCGCCTACGGCGAGCTGCCTACACCGGTAAGGACAGGCTACACCTTCGGTGGCTGGTTCACCGGGACAGGCGGCAGCGGTGCTCAGATCCTCGGTACAGATACGGTCGACATGACGGCCGATACGACGCTGTACGCCGCGTGGACCGCAAACACATACACAGTCACCTTCGATCCTAAGGGCGGCAGCGTCTCGCCGGTGTCGGCCACAGTCACCTACGCCAGCGCCTACGGCGAGCTGCCAACACCAATCAGAACAGGCTACACCTTCGGTGGCTGGTTCACCGAGACGGGCGGCGGTACGGAGATCCTCGGTACAGACACGGTCGGAATAACGGCAGATACGACGCTGTACGCCTCATGGACGGCTAACGCATATACAGTGACCTTTGATCCGCAGGGCGGCAGTGTCTCGCCGGCGACGGCCACAGTATCTTATGACAGCGCCTGCGGTGAGCTGCCTACACCGGTAAGGACAGGCTACACCTTTGGCGGCTGGTTCACCGGGACAGGCGGCAGCGGTACGCAGATCCTCGGTACAGATACGGTGAGCATAACTGCCGATACAACGTTGTACGCCGCGTGGACCGCAAACACATACACAGTCACCTTCGATCCTAAGGGCGGAAGCGTCTCGCCGGCAACGGCCACGGTCACCTACGACAGCGCCTACGGCGAGCTGCCTACACCGGTAAGGACAGGCTACACCTTCGG
>JAYFQM010000101.1:0-76583 GCA_034927185.1 Oscillospiraceae bacterium
GGAGTGGCTCATAATACCCGGCGGAGAGAAAGCGGTGCCTTGCGCGCACCATGCCTTTGTCGTCGCCCGGCAGCTTAGAGTGCTTGCGGTTCACCGGAAGCAGATTCACATAGCCCTCGGCAGCAATATCAAAGCGATGTCCTGAAGGGCAGACGCAACTTTTTTCGTCCCTTTCCAGCTTTCCGCCGCAAACAGGGCATATAAAAAGGCTCATCCCGCCGCCTCGGTTTCATCTGTGAAAAGACTGCCCTGCCAGGTATTTCTTTCCGCCATAAGACGATCAATCGTTCCAAGAACTCTAATTTTGTCTCGGCTCCAGAGCGGCGAAATCAGCGTTCTCCTGTCTCCGTCCCCCGTCAGGCGCTCGATCGTCGTTTCCGGCGGAAGTACCTCGAGCTGACGCACGACGGTATCGGTATAGTCCGCAAGCTCCATAGGGGCATACTCTCCACGCTCATACATCTCGAAAAGCCGGGTGCCCTCAATAACGTGCAGAAGCTGTATCTTAACGCCGTCGGGTCTCATCCTTCCGAGAACCCGTGCGGTTTCAATCATCATTTCCACTGATTCTCCCGGGAGTCCATTAATTATATGGGCCGTGACTCTGATGCCCCGGCTCTTAAGGGCATTATAGCCCGTGCAAAAATCCGCAAAGCTGTGGCAGCGGTTGATCCTTTCAGCCGTTTCATCGAAAACCGTCTGAAGCCCGAGCTCGACGGTCAGACGAGTCCGCTTACTCAGCTCAGCGAGATAGTCCGCCGTCTCCGGCGGCAGGCAGTCGGCGCGCGTCGCAACAGAGAGTCCGCAGACCCCCTCGTGTGACAGCACAACCTCAAACATTTCGTGCAGCTTCGGAAGCGGGGCATAAGTGTTTGTATGCGCCTGAAAATAGGCGACGGCCATGGCGTCAGGCGCCTTTGCCCTTATCCTGCCGAGCTCACGCGAGAGCTGCTCGTCAATCGGCACCGAGGGCGGCGCCGTAAAATATCCGCTGCCGCCGCCGCAGAATATGCAGCCGCCGTCGCCATTCGTCCCGTCAATGTTGGGACAGCTCAGCCCAGCGTCAATAACCGCTTTGTATGCCCTTATGCCCTGCCTGTTGTTTTCATAGGCAAGGCTTCTGTATCTCTTGTTGTCGTTCGAATAAGGAAAAGGGTTCATTTTCGCGTTACCATCCGCCGATTCTGTTGTTTTCGGACTTATTATACAATCATTTTCCGGGATATTCAACACCAATGAAACGCGTTGTGTTCTTGCATCAGGTCTTTTGTTGTGCTATCCTTGTATAAACTAATACACTGAAGGACACAAAGAAAAAATGGAAGTTGAAATCGGCAGGCCGAAAAACGAGGAGGGGCGTATCGCGCCTGAAAAGCGATGCTATGATCTTCTGGACAGTCTGCAAATTGAATATACCCGCGTTGACCACGAAAAAGCGGAAACCATGGAGGTCTGCATAGAAAGGGCCGCCGTACTCGGCACAAGAATATGCAAAAATCTATTTTTATGCAACAGACAGGGAACCGTGTTTTACCTTCTGGTTATGCCCGCCGACAAGCAGTTTCACACCTCTGTCGTTTCGTCCCAGCTGGGCGTTGCCCGTCTGCACTTTGCCGATGAAAAGCATATGGAGCAGTTTCTTGATATACATCCCGGAAGCGTAAGCGTCATGGGCCTTATGAACGACAGGGGCAACAGGGTCCGTCTTATCATCGACAGGGATATCGCGAAGCAGGAATACTTTGCCTGCCATCCGTGCATAAATACGAGCAGCCTGAAGTTTAAAACGTCCGAGCTTTTTGAAAAGCTGCTTCCCGCTGTGAGACACGAGCCGACCTTCGTCGAGCTGTAAACTCCGTGAGAAGGTGACGAACATGGATAAAAGGAAAAAGCGCCGGATCATAATTCTTGCCTGTACGGCTGCTCTGCTTGTTTCTTTTGCGGCAAGCCCTGTTTTTCCTTATGCCCGCAGCCTCGCGGTGATGAAAGCATACAGCTCCCACTGCGCCAAAGATAGTCTCATGGATGAACGGGATATTGAGCTTTTTATACCTTCCGGCGGCGGCTGGTACCCGTATGTTATGACCTACGAAGCAGACGAAGATTTTTCTTCCTACACCGGGCTTCCGGGTACGAAGCTCGCTATTCTCTATAATTTTCCGGCTTTTTCACTGAAAAAAGGATGCAGCCGGCTTTTCGACGAGTCCTCCGCCTATTACGGCAGCTTTTACGGAGCGTATCTCGTGAGCCGAGCTGACGGCGAACCCTACGGCTTTTCATCGGATGCGCGTGAGATTGACGAGAAAGCCGTTTCGCTCATCGCAAGGTTTGATATTTTCACTCTGGTATTGGATGATTTCGGCTTGTCCGCCGATAAGCGGATCTTTGAATGTACCCCCGTTTCCGAGCAGACGAACATATCCTTTCTCGGCTATGACGGCTGGACACGGGTCTCCTCGAACCTTAAAGTCAACGGAATGAATCACGAAAAAAATGGCTTCGTCCAGTCATATCTCCAATACGGCTCGCCAAATTTTCCGGTTTCCTCGGATTTTTCTCCGGTAGAAATGAAAAGCATAGTCTATGCAAGGTATTTCCCCGAATGGAATGCATCGGTATGTTTTTATGTGATGTCGCCCTCAGAAGAGGTCTGTGAAAGCTGCCTGAGGACAATACTGTCACAAAGCACATTAAAAAGTACAGAATAGTTTATCAGGTATGAACTCTGGCGGACGGTACCGGCTGCGCTGTTTGCAGCTTTCAGCCATAAACCAGCGTATCGCAGTCAAAAGTCCGGGAATCGTCACAGGTCTTAAGATAGCTGTCCGTCAGCCAGAACCAGTCCTCGTCGCAGTAGTTTGCCCTGTCGGGAACGGGGTCCGCCCAGGTCGCGTCGATGTTATAGTATTTCCCCTCCGAATATATCCTGTTCCAAGCATGGCCGACTCCGTCAACCGAGCCGGTCATGCTTTCCATTCTGACTCCCGCGAGATTGCATATATAAGCGTACATCGCCGCATAGCCCTGGCATACGGCCGTGCCCTTTACGGCTGCGTCGTATCCGGAATAAAGAGACTCGCTCGTGTCGTATTTCGTATTGTAAGCGGTATAGACAAAGAGAACGTGCGCTTTCTGCTTGTCGGTCATACCGCTGCTTAGAGAGCCTCCGCCGTACAGCGAAGTAACAATCTGGGCGCAGGCGCTTTCGAAGTCTCTGATCCTGCTCACGGTTTCCAAAGCCGACGAGCTTTCGCTGCTTGAAAGCGAAAGCGTGAAGGTAGGATCTGAATATTTGCCACCAGAAACGGTGTAGCTGACTCCGACTTCCCATCGGTTGAGAAAAGAAGCGTACTCCAAGTAGTCGAAGATGGCAAAATAGTAAGCGTCCAGTACATCATCAAAGCATTCATCCAGCTGGAATTTAGTGAACACGCCCTTTATCTGGAAGGAATCCTTGAGCTTGACGTTGACCAGCATATATTTCCACGCGTTTATAAAATCGTCGTATGTTCTGAAGGATGCAGGTCTTTCAACGTTATAGTGTCCCTTGGTCAAAACGATCCAGTTCGGTTTTGTAACCTCAAGGCTCAGGCGGTAAAGCATGACGCAGGTATCGCTGCGCTTGACGTTCCGGTTCCCCTCGAATGAAACCGTACCGTCCGCCGCCGGAACGCCCTTGACAACGCCGTAGTCATAGAGCGTGTTCGCCGTTTTCGAATCTGTGTCTGAAAAAACATCGGTGCTAGTAGCTGTGGAAAGCTTATAAACGGCGACTATGTAGGCGCCAAGCTGTTCTCTGGTCGCGTATGCGTCCGGGTCGGTACCGGAGGCTGTTATGCCGTTATCCTTGGCCCAGGAAAAGACGTCTGAATACCACGGGTCGGTTTTTCCGGAGTAGCCCTCGCAGTCGACGCCCGCCATCGAGCAAACGAGCTTAAGCGCCTCACAGTTTTTGACGGGGTTATCCGGCAGGAAGGTGCCGTCTCCGTAGCCGTTTATCATACCCTGAGAGTACATCGCGCTCACTTCGGCGTAGTAGTAATCAGTTTCGGAAATGTCGCTGAAGGAGCCTGCGGCTTTCGCCTCTGTCAGTGGGAGAATCCCGGCCAACAGTGCCGTCATCAGTATCGCACTCAGAAATCTTTTTGCGGTTTTTCCTATTTTCACGGGTTACCTCCTGCTTGACATTTTCCGTAAAACCCTGCGATAGTAACATTATAAATTAAAAACATTAACAATTCCAGCCTTTTCGCCTGTACAGGCCCGTGGATTTCTTCACACGGTTCGGAATGCAGGCCGAAGGGGCGCTTAATTTATACGTTCATCGGTTTCTCTGCACCCATAGCTGCCTGTTTAAGCTAACTAAACGATTTATTTTTATTCAATTCCACATTTTTGGGATATCACGGTGAGTTTTCGCTTTGTCAATCGAATAAGTGTGTTATTATATATTCGGAAAATTTACCCAAAAAATGTAAGGAGTGATTAGTTTGAGCCACGAATTGGTGTTAACAGCCCGTTTCTTTACGCGGTAACGGCAATAATCCTGCTGCTGGTAATGTCACAGGCGGTTTTCTTTCTGGTGCGCGCCTGGCGTCAGGCAAAAAAGCTGGGAATCGACAGCTCGAAGCTTTGGAGCGTAGTCAAGTCCAGCGCAGTTTTTACGGTGGTTCCGGCAATCTCGATACTGATAGGAGTAATATCCCTTTCGAAAAGGCTCGGTATTCCTCTACCCTGGCTCCGCCTTTCGGTCGTGGGCGCCATAACCTATGAAACTCCCGCTGCTGAAGCCGCTGCAAGCGCGCTTGGCACAAGCCTTGGCGACACATCCGTCATGCTGACCGCAGGACAGTTTGCAACCATCACCTGGGTTATGACGCTCGGGATAATGGCAAGTGTCATACTTCCTCCCATAATCGGTCGCAGTCTCCTCAGCGGCGTCGATAATCTTGAAAAGCGCGACAAGCGCTGGGGCGAGATAATGATGTCCGCGCTGTTCATGGGCATGATATCCGCTTTCCTCGGTATGATTTTCGGAAAGGTAAGTCTGGGCCTTTCCGGCTGGATACCAGTCTTCGTAATGCTCACATCTATGCTCATCATGCTTATATGCGCGGTGTTAATGAAAAAATTCAAAATCAAATGGATCGAGGACTACGCCCTGCCGATTTCGATGATTGGTGCGATGGCTTTTGCGATCCCGATAACCAACGCAGTAAACGCGGTCGCAGGATAAGGGGGACGGACATGAGATTACGTGATATGAGCTATATTGACGCGACTCACTTCTGGGGTCGTATCTGGATGTGCGGCATGGGCCTCATGCTTCTTATGTTTCCTGTCGCCACCTGCGTATATTTTAATACATGGCCCAGCGCTACGCCTTTCCTTCAGGGACTTCTCGCAATAGGCCCGATGTATTGGGCGGTAGGAGCCATTGAGGTTATTAAATATGTCCCGATGCTCGGCGCTGGTGGAAGCTATCTTGGCTTCATAACCGGCAATCTGACAAATCTTAAAGTTCCCTGCACGATAACCGCCCTAAACAAGGTCGGTGCAGAACCCGGCACGCCGGAAGGCGAGGTTGTCGGGACTATAGCAGTGGCGGTCTCAAGCATAGTTACCACTCTTATCATATTCATAGGGGTGCTTCTGATAGTACCCCTGACGCCGATACTAGACAGTCCTGCTCTGAAGCCCGCCTTCGACCAGATACTTCCCGCGCTGTTCGGTGGACTCGGGCTGGCACTGATAGGCCGCAACCTCAAGGTGTCGATAGCGCCGATGCTTTCAATGATCATACTTTTCGTCAGCGTGCCGTCACTTGCCCCCAAAGGCGCGATATTTGTACCCGTTGCCGCTGCTATCGCAATCGCCGCCGCCCGTTTTATGTATAAAAACGGCTGGCTGAAATAAGCAAAAAAGAGGTGCTTTGATGACAGGCTATATAATCGACTGCACGGTTCTTGCTCTGCTCGTTGTGCTGTTAGCCGTGTTGACCGTACGAACCGCGCGCTTCAGACCACTGCCGCAGACTGCCATTCCTCAGACGGAGGTTGAAATCGACTCCGACAAAGCGGCGCGGAATCTTTCGGAAATGCTCCGCTGCAAAACCGTGTCGCACGCCGATCCTTCTCTGGACGACGACTCGGAATTTCTCAAATTCGAACTGCTTCTGCCCAAGCTCTTCCCGAACGTATACTGGACCTGCTAATATGAGCGCCTCAACTCACGCGCTCTGATGTTTCGCTGGAAGGGAAAAACGGGAAAGGCTCCCGTCGTTTTCATGGCGCATTTCGATGTAGTCTCGGTTAACGAGGCTGAATGGTCAAAGCCTGCGTTCGAAGGGATTATTGAAAACGGCGAGATCTGGGGCCGCGGTGCGCTCGACACGAAATCGACCCTGCTGAGCGTGCTCTCCTCAGCTGAAAAACGCATGTCTGAGGGCTTTGAACCCGAGCGTGACTTTTATTTCTGCTTCGGCGGAGACGAAGAGGTGCTCGGAGGCGGCGCACCGTCGATAGTCGACGAGCTTGAAAAGCGCGGGGTAAGCCCCTGCTTGGTGCTGGATGAGGGAGGCGCGATTGTCGACAACGTATTCCCCGGCGTAAAAAAGAGCTGTGCCCTCATCGGGATTGCCGAAAAGGGCAACTGGAACCTTAAGCTTAGGACAGTTTCAAATGGAGGCCATGCCTCCGCTCCTCCGTCGGATTCTCCGGTCGATATACTTGCCTATGCCTGCCGCAGGATACACGACCATCCGTTCAGCTTCCGCATAACAACACCCGCGAAAAAAATGTTCTCGGTTCTTGCTCCGCACTCCAGCCTCCTATACAGGATGATTTTCTCAAATCTTTGGTTTTTTAAGCCCGCACTGAACCTCATAACCAGAAAGCAGGGTGGAGAGCTCAACGCTCTGCTTAGAACGACAGTTGCCTTTACGATGGCAGAGGGGAGCAGCGGCGCAAACGTCCTGCCGAGCGAAGCGAGCCTCACCATGAACGTCCGAATACTCGAGGGCGATACGAAGGAAAGCTCGCTCGCCCGTATCAAGAAGCTCGTTAACAGGAGCTCCATCGAATACATACCTCTTACCGGGTCCGATCCCTCTATGGTTTCGCCGACGGAGTCCGTGGGCTATCTCGCTCTTGAATATGCCGTTAAGCAGAGCTTTCCCGATGTTCTTGTATCTCCATATCTGATGATCGCAGGCAGCGATTCGCGCCATTATCTTCGCATCTGTGATAATGTTTTCCGCTTTTCCGGAATGCATCTTTCAGGTAAGGAGCGCGAGATGATACACGGCAGGGACGAGAGGATACCGGTGTCAAAGCTCGCCGATACAATAAAATTCTACTATAGACTGATAGGAATATTGCAGGACATCTGAAAACCGGGTATTACGGACAGAGCGCATCGCGGAAACCGCGATACGCTCTAGTTTTTTCATTTTTTATTTACTACTGTATCCATATATTCCGATATAGCTGTTTTTATTTCCCCTTCGGACTTGTACCGGAAGTCCGTATTGTCAACATCAAGCATGAGCATCGGTATGCTGTATCTTGCCTGCACTGAGTCCGATAGCATTTTTGTGCCCGCCCAGACGTGCCTGCATCCCCTGTTACCGAGAAGTATCAGCACATCCGGCTCGTAGTCGCGGAGCAGGGTGCCAACGGAATCAAGCAGTTTCTCGCTTGAGACTTCCGCTCCGTGCGCCATGGAACCGGATTGAATTCTCCGACACATGATATCAACGCAGGCCTGCTTATTGTCCGGGTCCGTGAAGATTTCGCGAGCCCCGAAGCAGTATCCGTCGGCTACGGTAACGGCACCGAAATCCTTCTCAAGTGCCGACGTAATGCCGGCAGTCTGCCACAACAGGTTGTGAAGCAGCAGCACCCTATGCTTTTCTCCATCAGGGCAAGGTCCTTTGCCCGTATCTGCGCGCTCTTTGCAGAGGTCGATTTCCGCTTCAAGAAGCTTTGCCATCTCCTCCGTCGGTCCCATGGCGTTCATAAGCTCGTTCCAGACAGTAGTATGCGAGGACAGGGGGCAGGGGCGATTCATCCGGAGTTCCGAGCACTCTTTGAGCAGCTTCGCAGAACGGTTATAAAGCGCCATACGGTATTTAACCGACTCCCAGTCCAGCTTTTTTCCCGATATTTTCTCCATAAAGCCTAAAAACATATCGAATTGCATCCCAATATAGCGAGCGCCCCCTTCGTCCCTGCGCATGGGTATATCAAATTGCAGGCTAGGAACCTTAATATACCGTTCCACTTCCTGACAGGCGGCGCGGGCAGAGTCGCAGGCAATTGGAACAGCCAGATATGCGTCGGGCTCAAGGCCAAGGGAATTGGCGAGCAGAACGCCGGCGTTTGTTTTTTGCAGCGAGCAAAGGGAGGCGTTAGCTCGCGTTTCAGCGTCGTTTATGAACTTTGCCGTAAGCTTTTCGTTTTGCGATATGTGAGAGGGAAGAAGATCAAGGCAAAGAGGTATGCAGTCGAGTGCATAGATAATTTCAAGCGGAACGGGGCCGTTTGTCAAAACAAGCTTTTTCCCGTTTTTGTGAGCGTCTCGCACTGTTTCCCAATAGCAAAGGTCGCTCGGATACTCCGAACCCCCCATATCCTTGTTTGCCGTATCGCAAATATAGTCGATCATGCTCAATTTCCCTTCCAAAAGCATCTCGGCCTTACTTAAATCATCCATCATCCCATGTTCCTCCAAATTTATGTAATCAGGCACTATTGTTTTAACCCATTATCCTATATTCAGCAAAAATTTCAAGCCCCAGCAGAAATAAATAATCATTGTATTCCTATATATCCTATAGTATAATAGGAAATATAGGAGGTGATTATGGTGAGGATACGCACAAAAGGACGTTATGCGCTGAGAATCATGCTTGACCTTGCTCAGCAGCAGACAGATGCCTTTATTCCACTCAAAGAAATCACCGAGCGTCAGGGCATCTCAATAAAATACGGTGAAATGATAATCGGCCTTCTGAGCAAAGCCGGTCTTGTCTATAGTTCGCGCGGCAAAGGCGGAGGCTATAAGCTTTCAAGGCCAGCAGAAGAATACTCTGTGGGTTCCGTGCTCAAAGCGTCGGAGGGGAGCCTCGCGCCCGTCAGCTGCTTGGAGCTTCCTAAAAATATCTGCCCCAGCGCGGAACACTGTGAGACTCTTCCGCTGTGGACGGAGCTTGGAAGACGAATCGATGAATACCTTGAAAGCGTCACAATTTCCGATCTTGTAAATCAAACCAGTATTTTTGAAAAGACATCCTGCATTGGCTCGCATAATTTGTGACACAATAATTCAACCGGAGAAAGGCGCCTTTTTATTGACAAAAGAAAAGATTGATGCTATAATCCTATATGACATATAGGATTATAGGGTAAAGGCGCGGGGCTTGCACCAGCCGGAAGAGCGCGAAAGGATGTGTTCCGTATGGTCATAAGTGAACTTCAGGAAGAGATACTGAGGCTTAAGAAAGAAAAGGATATATGCATTCTGGCCCATTCCTATCAGGCAAGGGAGATAACGGAAATAGCGGACTTCACCGGAGATTCGTTCGGTCTCAGTGTTGAGGCGTCCAAAGCTCCGCAAAAGGCGGTCATCATGTGCGGAGTACGCTTTATGGCGGAAACGGTGAAGATTCTTGCTCCCGAGAAGCAGGTATATCTCGCAAATTCGCTCGCAGGCTGCCCCATGGCCGAACAGATGGACAGTGAGCTCATCGAACAGGTTAAGCTGCAATATCCGGACTACACGGTCGTCTGCTATATCAACACGACGGCGGAGCTAAAAACAGTCTGCGACGTCTGCGTGACCTCTTCCTCTGCCGTTAAGATCGTCGGGAAGCTACCGGATAAGAATATCCTGTTCATTCCCGATAAACAGCTCGGAGCGTGGGTCGCAAAACAGCTTCCCGAAAAGAACTTCAAGCTCCTTCAGGGCGGCTGCCCGACTCACCTGCGCGCAGGTATGCGCGAAGTCAATAAGGCGAGAGCCCTCCATCCCGAGGCGCTGCTTCTCGTTCACCCGGAATCACTCCCGGAGGTCACGGACGCCGCCGATTTTGTCGGCTCCACCACTGCTATAATGAATTACGCAAAGAGCTCAGCCGCAAGGGAATTTATAATCGGAACCGAACTATCAATTCTCGGTCATCTCCAATATGAATGTCCGGAAAAGTCTTTCTATCCTCTCTCAATCGATCTTGTCTGCCACAACATGAAGGTCACGACGCTCACCGATGTCTATAACTGCGTAAACGGCAGTGGGGGAGAATTGATAGAACTCGCTGAGGATACGAGAATAAAAGCAAAAAAATGCATCGATCGCATGATCGAGCTCGGATAAATAAAACCGGAAAGGAAGAATCAAAATGATCATTTATGCGGATAATGCGGCCACAACAAAGCTCAGTCAGACCGCGCTGGCCGCGATGCTCCCGTGTTTCACAGAAACCTACGGCAACCCCTCAAGCCCTCACCATATAGGTCAGGAGGCCGCGAAGCTGCTAATGGCTGCCAGAAAGACCATGGCCGATTATCTCGGTGCGGAGCCGGGTGAAATAATATTCACCTCCGGCGGCAGCGAAGCGGACAATCAGGCGATAGCAACGGCCGCGGCATTCGGAGCCAAAAAAGGCAAAAAGCACATAATATCTACGAAATTTGAGCATCATGCCGTCCTTCACACACTGAACAGGATGGAAAAAGAGGGCTATGAGATAACGCTGCTGGACGTGCATGAAAACGGCATAATAAGCGTTGAGGAGCTTTCAGCTGCAATACGTCCCGATACGGCCCTTGTAACTATCATGTTCGCGAACAACGAAATTGGAACCGTGCAGCCGATAGCCGAAATCGGTGCGCTCTGCAAAGAAAGGGGCGTCCTCTTCCATACTGACGCCGTGCAGGCGGCGGGGCATCTTCACATGAACGTAAAAGAACAAAACATTGATATGCTGTCTCTGTCCGCGCACAAGTTCCACGGGCCGAAGGGCACCGGCGTCCTGTTTGTAAGAAGAGGCATCCCCATCACTTCGATTATCGAAGGCGGCGCTCAGGAGCGTGGAAAGCGCGCAGGGACCGAGAATCTGCCCGCAATCGTCGGAATGGCAGCGGCTTTCAAGGAAGCCTGCGACAATATTCCCGTAAATATGCCGAAGGTTCAGGCTCTTCGGGACAGGCTTATCGACGGAATACTGAAGATTGATGAAACAATTCTGAATGGTGACCGCGAAAAGAGGCTGCCGGGCAATGTGAACATCTCCGTTAAGGGCATCGAGGGTGAAAGCCTTCTGATGATGCTGGATATGTATGGTATCTGCGCGTCCTCGGGTTCCGCCTGTACCTCCGGCTCACTCGACCCAAGCCATGTCCTGCTGGCCATTGGACTTACCCACGAGGTCGCTCACGGATCTCTGCGTCTGTCGCTGAGCGAGTACAACACCGAGGAGGAGGTCGACTACATTCTGGAAAAGCTTCCTCCGGTTGTGGAAAAGCTCAGAAACATGTCGCCTGTCTGGAAAAAAATGCAGGAAGCAAAAGCCTGAAACCCATTTAGGACTTACCGTATTTGAGGGCTGGTTTTCCTTCCCGCGAACAGCCTGTTCAAGTCCATATTGTATTATTTAAAAAAGAAAGGATCTGTCATATATGCTGTACAGTGAAAAAGTAATGGACCACTTTACGAATCCACGCAACGTCGGCGAGATTGAAAATGCAGACGGCGTCGGCGAAGTCGGAAACGCAAAATGCGGCGACATAATGAAAATCTACCTCAAAATCGATGACGGCATTATAAGCGATGCAAAATTTAACACCTTCGGCTGCGGCGCCGCGATTGCGACGAGCTCGATGGCAACCGAGATGATAAAGGGTAAAACTATCGACGAAGCGCTCAAGCTCACGAACAAGGCCGTCGCCGAGGCTCTCGACGGTCTGCCCCCCGTCAAAATGCACTGCAGCGTACTCGCCGAGGAGGGCGTCCGCATGGCGATGCTCGATTATTACACAAAGCGTGGCGAGTCCATGCCCGAGGAATACCGCCCCAAGTGCGACGGCGACTGCTCGGAATGCGAATAAATCGTGTGAATTCATCTCTGTACCCGCAGATTACGGCTCTGTTTACGCTCTGCGTGCGGCGTTTCCCGGATAACCCCCATAGAGGGTTGAAAATTGTGGTATTAGGGCTTATAATATATTAAATGGAAATTACTGAATTATTTTTTCAGGAGGTATTTCAATATGCATGATGACCATACTCACATTCACGGACACGAGCACGAACACGAACATATACACGAATATTGCTGCGGCGGAGGTGCAGAGCATAATGCTCAGACGGCAGATGAAAATCTTGCTCTTCTGAACTATATGATCGAGCATAACCGTCACCACGGAGAGGATCTGCACGAGCTTTACCACTCTCTGGCCGATTCAGGCAAAACCGAGGCATCAAAGCTCGTCGCGGAAGCGCTTCACTATTATGACCACGGCAACGAAAAGCTTGCCGAGGCTCTCAAGCTCTTGGGAGGAAAATGAAATGTGTCTTTCAACAGCATATGCCGTCGGCAGCGGCAGCGAAAAATTTATTGCCGACAGAATTACCAATGTCGATGTCGAGGACGGCAAGGTCAGGCTGACAACGCTTCTGGGCACTCAGACCTTAGTTGACGGTCTGCTGAAAAGCGTCGACCTGAACAAAAACGTGATCTACATCGAAGAAAAGCAGTAATTATATCCAGTTTTCTTTTCCGTTTTTGCTTCATTTTTGTCAGAGCATAAAAGCGTGCATTATTTTTGATTTACGTATTGACAAAGCCTAACGTTAGACCTATTATTTGCTCAAGCAAGGGCGCTGTAAGGAGATTTACAGCGCCCTTTTTATTAAAATCGCAAAGTAGCTTTTGAGTACATAGCAGTGGCGCAGGTGCATATATTGATGTATATCGCATCCTTAAATGACGACGGGGTCAAATCGGGCAGCCTGATAAGTGGCTGTCGGTTCTGCCCCGTCTAATTTTATTTTGGGAGGTTTCAAAATGAAAAATCAGGCGTCCCCGCCGCGCATCGGTAAAGAAAAAGTCGTCCCAATCGTGACTCTCTATCTTGTTTCAATCGCAATAATTCTCATCGGCACGGCTTTCAGCGTTTACAGCTTACTAAACGACATCACACTGCCGGTGATGTCAAGCCGGGTTTCAGGAGCAGTCTTTGGGGCTGTTATGGTTTTTCTTGGAATCAGGTATCTGATATCCGTCGGAAGACTGAAGGCTGAGGTCTATAAACGAACTTCGAGCTTCTCCTGGAGCAACTTCAAAAAAGTGGGAAAGGCAAAATCCTAGAAAAACAAATTAAATATTTGTTTTCATATTTTGAGGGGTGTAAGAAAATGAAGGTATTTCGAAAAATGTTTGGCGTTATCCCTGCAGTCATGCTTATCGCGTCTCTTTTCGTTATAACCGCAAGCGCGGCTGGGGCCGATCCCACCGGAGCATCCTATGTTGCCACAACGGGCAGCGAAACTCTCTCAGACGTCGCACTGACGGCAAACAAAGCATACATCGGCGCAAACTTCACATGGGTCATGATATGCGCGTTCCTGGTCTTCTTCTTCCAGTGCGGCTTTGCAATGGTTGAAACGGGCTTCTGCCGCGGAAAGAACGCCGCCCATACGATAACCATGAACTTTATGGTGTTTCTTGTCGGTGCGGTAGGTTATTTTCTCGTCGGCTTTGCCCTTCAGATGGGCGGCTCGGGAGGCGCCGCCGGTCTGGGAAGCGGCGGAAACGCGCTCAACGCCATGCTTACTATCCCGGGTCTTGGCGGAATTCTGGGTTACAAGGGTTTCATGCTAAGCGGTACCTACGACGCCGGCATCTATGCTCTGTTTTTCTTCCAGATGGTTTTCATGGACACAACCGTAACGATTCCGACCGGAGCGATGGCGGAACGCGTCAAGTATTCCGCAGTCGTAATAACATCATTCTTCATTTCGATGTTCCTCTACCCGCTTTTTGCGAACTGGGTTTGGGGCGGCGGCTGGCTCTCGACTCTCGGCGCAAACTTCGGTCTGGGACACGGAGTCGTGGACTTTGCCGGCTCCGCCGTCGTTCATTCCATGGGCGGTATGCTCGCACTCTCGGGCGCGATAGTCATCGGTCCTCGTATCGGCAAATTCAAAAAGGACGGATCGGCAAGGGCCTTCCCCGGTCACAATATTCCCATGGCAATCATAGGGACCATCATTTTGTTTTTCTGCTGGTTTGCATTTAACGCAGGGTCCACTCTGAACGCCTCCGATTCCAGACTCGCCGTCATTGCTACAAATACGATGATAGCCGGCGCCGTGGGCGGGCTTGTCGCAATGTTCTACATGTGGATCAAGTTTGGAAAGCCCGACCCCTCCATGACGGCTAACGGTACTTTGGCGGGTTTGGTCGCAATCACAGCTCCCTGCGCGTTTGTAAACGGTATTTCCTCCGCAGTTATCGGCGTAGTGGCCGCAATCCTTGTCTGCCTTGCCGTTCCCTTCTTTGAAAACAAGTTCAAGCTCGACGATCCCGTCGGCGCGATTTCCGTTCACGGCGTAAACGGTTTTTGGGGCGTACTTTCAGTCGGGCTCTTTGCCGACGGGTCCTACGGCGACGGTCTGAACGGCGTTCCCGGCGGGGTTACCGGCCTGTTTTACGGCGACGCATCGCAGCTGATGGCTCAGCTTATCTGCCTTGCGGTCCTAATTATTTGGGGCTTCGGCGTTTCATTCTTGTTCTATAAGATTCTTGATAAGACCTGGGGTCTACGTATTTCTCCCGAGGCAGAGCTTGAAGGCCTTGATATTCCCGAAATGGGCGTCCTCGCATATCCTGACCAGCAGATGATCCGCGGCGATCTCGATTTCGATTCCTCCGATAATGCAGAGATCAGGCAGCTCAAGAGATTCAACTACTCCGTTCCGAAAAAGCCCGCCGCGCCTATAGTGAGTGTTGAAGCTGCCGTACCTGTCGAGCTTGTCACTTCTCCGAAGACGCCCATTGCTTCCGACGTTAAGATCACAAAGATTGAAATCATAATAAAGCAGAGCAGATTCGAAGCTTTGAAGTGCGCGATGAACGAAATCGGCGTTACCGGCATGACTGTTACTCAGGTTCTCGGCTGCGGGATGCAGAAGGGCAGAACCGAGTACTACCGCGGCGTAGAGACCGAGGTCAACCTTCTCCCCAAGGTGCAGGTTGAAATTGTTGTCGCGAAGGTACCCGTCAGAACAGTCATCGAAACCGCAAAGAAGGTCCTCTATACGGGAAACATCGGCGACGGCAAGATATTTGTTTATGATGTTGAAAACGTTGTAAAGGTCCGCACCGGCGAGGAAGGCTATGACGCTTTGCAGGACGTTGAATGATTATTCCGCCGTTATTCTTTGAATAACGGCATGGCTGAGGCGGCGGCGGCAAACTCCAACCGCAGCCGTCAGTATATGGCTTCGGGGCATCCCACATTAATGCGGGATGCCCCTTTTTATCCCCGCAAGGTTTCTATGCATAAACTGTACGGGGAGGTGATGCGCCATCGGCGATTTTAAATGCATACCCGGCGGTCAGCTCGCCTACATAGCGTCAACAATCGCAATCGCAATTGCAGCGGAGATTCCCGACAACGACGATCTGAACATTCTCTCCCTTATAGTAACAGCAATCGGCGACAACCTCTCTCTGATCGCCGCTCAGAGGCAGGCGTGCCCCCCTACGTCAAAAGAAGAAAAATCGGCGACACAGTGCGGTACCTAGAGCATGACAGTCTTTGTAGCAACGTTTTCGCAAAAGGCCTTGTCATGCTCGACAAAAAGCAGCGTCGGTTTATACTCCAGCAGCAGCTCTTCAATCTGTATTCGTGAAATTACATCTACGAAGTTGAGCGGCTCGTCCCAGATATAGAGATGCGCCTTCTGTGACAGACTCGCGGCGAGGAGCACCTTCTTCTTCTGCCCGCCCGAATAATCCGCCATATTTTTTTCAAACTGAGCCCTTGAAAAATCAAGCTTTCTCAGCATTGTTCTGAAGAGGCTGTCATCAAGCCCTCGTTTGTCGGCATAGTCTGAAAGTCTTCCGGAAAGAAACGAGGTTTCCTGCGAAACATAGGAAATCAGAAGCCGGCTGCCCCTGTACAGTTCCCCTGTATATTCGAGCGGCTCTCCGCTGACGAGCTTTAGTATGCTGGACTTCCCGCTTCCGTTTTTTCCGCACAGGGCTATTCTGTCGCCCTGTCTGATTTCAAAGCTTATGCCCTCGCATACGGCTTTTCCTCCGTAGTATATGCAGACGTTCCGAAGTTCGGCGAGCCTTTCGGAGTGGTATTTCAGCGTGACAAGCCTTAGCTCGTCTCTGTCCTCAGCGTTTTTCAGGAGCTTCGATTTTTGCTCAAGCTCATCCTGACGGCGGGCTTCAATCGATTTTGAACGCTTCATAAGCTTGGCAGATTTATGCCCAACGTAGCCTGTATCGACCCGAAGGCCCGAATTTCTCGATCCGCGCTTCGTCTCCTCAACCCTGTCCGACCACGCGGCCTTTTGCTTTGCGGCCGCGTCCAGCCGCTTTACATCCTTTTTGAGTCTTTCGTTTTCCGCCGCCTCAAAGCCGTCCCGCAGTTCCCTGTTGCGCTGCCACGACGAGAAACTGCCCCTTTGAATCTCGATATCCGTTTTGTTTATGGACATGATGTGGTCCACACAGTTATCCAGAAAAGTCCTGTCGTGCGAAACGAGAATGAAGCCGTTTTTAGAGCTGAGATAGCGGCTCACAGTCTCACGGGCCGAAGCGTCAAGATGATTCGTCGGCTCGTCGATGAGTAGAAAGCCGTTTTCGCGCAGAAACAGCGCCGCGAGCAAAATTTTCGTGCGTTCTCCGTTCGAAAGCGTCGAAAAAGGGCGGTACAGGACATCCTCGGAAACCTCAAGCTGGTTTAGTTCAAGCATGAGCCGCCAGTTTTCAAAATTTCCGAGCATTGCGCTTATAATATCCATTGTGATTGCATTCTCATCCTCAACCGCATAAGGAAAATACTCAAATTCGACACTCGCCGTTATGGTTCCCTGATAGGGATATTCGCCGGCAAGAAGCTTAAGAAAAGTCGTTTTTCCTCTGCCGTTCCGCCCAGTAAAACCGAGCTTCCAGTCGGTATCTATGCGGAAGCTTACATTTTCAAAAATATTTTCATAACTTCCCTCATAGGCGAAGCTCAGGTTTTTTACATCTATCATTGACATGGCATATCCTCCAAAAAAATTTAAGCCGCAGGAAAGCTCTTCCCGCGGCTCGCTATACTCTGCGCACATATGCGCAGAGAGGATAGGCCGGTGGAAAAACGAGTAAGCTTTCCTGCAAAAGCACAGCAAAACATAACGATGAGTTTTTTCATCGCAAAAAGCTTTGTTATGCCTGTTACCAGCAGGATTACTTGCGCATCTTCCCAACTCCAAATCAGATTTTCTATATGATAGCATAAAACATCGGGCTTTTCAAGCGCTGTTCACCGGCCCGCTGAAGGGTATAAAAATTCCGCTTAAATTGCCGTGCGGCAACGCCGCTTCAATACGGGGATACAGATCATCCGCGGTTTTGCGAAGGTAGCGTACCGAAGATGCGTCGCTGATTTTCATCTCGGCACAGACCCGCAGTGCGGCTTCGCTGAGCGCTTTTCTCGACGGAGTGGGCGAAAGTCCGTCAAACAGCTCAGCAAGGCGTTCGCAGCCGGAAGCCGTTACATCGACCACAGCCACGTTTTCGTGAAGTAGAGCGAGCCCGACAGCATTTGCCGCGAGCGGCGCATAAAGGTTTATCAGCAGCCCTCTGTAATCGGGACAGCTGCTTTTCAGGAGACTTTCGGCCCGCTTCATTTCGAATCTTCCGATAAAACTGTTTTCAATTATTATTCTCCCAAGATAATCGTTGATGTATTCTATCCCCTTAAGGCTATCCCGGACGGGATTGCAGAGCTGATAGTCTATGTCGCAAAGAATCCTGTGAGCAAAAAAGCGGTAATCGTAGCGTTTAAAAAAACCGCCTATACCTGTAAGGGTATCTGTGAATGATATGTTCTCAATTTTGGGCGCTGTCAGACAGGCCTTGCCATACAGCATTTTTCCCAGCTCGATCTTTTCCTCGCAGACTGCCTGCCCCAGCTTGAACAGCTCCTCAAGATCGGCGTTCACGAGGAGCTTCTTTGTGTTACCGCTCCGCTTCAGATAAAGCTCCAGACAGAAATCAATAGACTGCAGAAGCTCCTGAGCAGTTTCGATACGGACGGAGCTGCTCTCTCCCATTGTGTAAAGGGCCGTTCGTCTTGCAAGGAGTCTCCAAAGCTTTGTTTGAATAGTTTTTTCGTCTTCTTCTGTCAGGACTTCCGAAAGCCCGGACCCCGAAACGACAAGCTTGTTTTCATTCATAAAGCTCCTCAGTCCATATCTTCGTTTCCGTCGTCAACGTCGTCTATAAATCCGTGACGCGCGTTTCGGCAAAGCTCCTCCAGAGACGTATTCGTCAGGTATTCAATGGAGCCCTGCGCTTTGCCATCAAAAGTATCCTTCATAAATCCGATCAGCTCATCGTCTGAAATTCTGTCGTCGGATTCATTTTTAAAGTAATAGAACGCGTCCTGAAGCTCCAGTATGCTGTCTTCGTAGTTACGGTTATCGATATAGGGCGAGTCGCAGAAGGCATAAATTATCTTTTTGATTATTCCCTCCCCAAACTCGATTCTTCCCGTATCTTTCAGGGCTTCGAAACGCCTTTGGATAAGGCTCTGTATCTGCTCTTCAGACAAAAAAAGTCCGTATTTTACGCTGAATTCATTGCAGTCCCGAAGCTCTCGAAGCTCGGCGAGCATTTGCGCGCTAACCGGCTCAAGCGAAAAATCCATATCCATGTCATCACCTCAGATTAAAGTATGTCCCTTAAACTGCTTGATTACAAGACTTGTAATTTTCCGAAATTTGTGGTAATATAGAATCGCAAAAGAGAGAGGAATCCGAAAACTTCGGCTTCCTCTCTCTTTTCATCCGTGCTGCTTTAATTCTTTATCCGCCGTCTGTGAGCAATATTCCCCTCTGATATCCGCCGCGGTTAATAGAACGGCAGCGATTTTTCAGAATCCGAGGCTCCCGGCCCAAGCATCGGCCTTTTTCTCAGCATCTTCCTTGCCCTTCTTCAGTGGCTCAACAAAATCGATATCTCCTACAATTTCATTTCCGTCAAGCAGCTTTCTCAGGTTGACAAGGCATTTCTCAACATCCGGTCCGCCGCTACACAAAAGCAGCGCAACTTTTTTTCCTGTAAACTTGTGCTCTTTCATCAGCGTATTAATAGGAGGCGCATAGGTCGAGGCCCAAACAGGCGTACCAAGCACGATGTTGTCGTAAGGTCCAAGATCTATATTCCGGTTTTTCAGCTTAGGCGCAGTCTTGAAAACCGCACACATGCCGCCCTTAAAAAACTTCGCAAAGCCTTTATTCGGAAAAGGCTTTGCCGTTTCCAGCTTCAGGATATCCGCTCCGAGCTTAGCCGCGACGGCTCCCGCCGTAAATTCCGTATTGCCATCCAGAGAGTAAAACACTACCAAGGTTTTCATGCGATATTCCCCTTTCACAGTAAGAACACTATCCGGCTACTACGATAAAGCATCATCCGCCGCCAGTCAAGCAAAAAACGCCATTATTTTCCGAGAGTTTTTCCTGCTTGCAAGCGCAGAAAAAAATATATATAATTAATAGTCCGAACAGCGCCTGCAATACTCCCAAATGGCAGTCCCGCTTTAATGATGCCCGGCTTATTCCTGAAATACAGTACGTTGGGAAAAGGGCATTAGAGAAAGGTTCATCATGATTTACATTACCGATACCGTTTCATACCTGCCTTGCGGTCTTGCCGCAAGTCTGATCTTTCTGCTGCTATATGAGCTGACACTCAGAATAAAAAAGGGAAAGGACTCCTTCTTTCACAGATTCATTCTGATTGTTCTCGGACTTTACCTGACTTTTATCTTCGCGCTGACAGTCTCGCCAATATACGGCTTTTCTCTGCCCCACCTGGACAGCGGCATCAATCTTAAGCCGCTTCATGTTCTGAAGGACATATCCGGAAATCCAATGAATTTCTGGGGAAACATTGTGCTTTTTGTTCCTTTCGGACTGCTGCTTGTGCTTGTTTCCAGACGCTGCCATCGGCTCCATATAGCCCTTTTTACAGGTGCGGGGCTGTCACTGTTTATCGAGCTTCTTCAGCTTTTCGGTATCAGAGGCACTGATATCGACGATGTTATTCTCAACACTGTTGGTACACTTTTCGGATATCTTCTCGGCAGGGCACTTCTCGGCCTCAGTCCTCGGTTGAAGGGCAAAGTCGGCGTTCTAATAAGGTCAGGCGGCGGATTTCATTGGAAGAAAAAGGATTCAGGAAGCGTTTTGGTGCTTTCCATCTTTGTTTTGGCTTCCGTCATAACAACTAGCTTCGCGGCCCAAGCGGGATTTTCGGTATTGAGTCTAAAACCGGCTTTTGAAGAACAGTCGCCGGACCCGCTGGCAAAGCCCTCTTACGCCGCTATACCCCTCAGCATCGACATCACCTCTCACAACGCGCTATTGTGGGATATAAGCTCAAATACTGTTCTGTTTGACAAGGACGGCAGCGCGGAGATTGCGCCCGCCAGTACAACAAAAATGCTGACCGCGCTGACAGCCATGGACTATTGCTCGGAAGACGACAGCGTTCTTGTCGGTGACGAGGTACTGCGCATTGCGGAGGACGCTTCAAGAGCTTGGCTGAGTCCAGGATGCGAAATGACTGTCCGTCAGCTTCTGGATGCTATGCTTCTTCCTTCAGGCAACGACGCGGCCTACGCCCTGGCTGTATTCGCGGGCAGAATAATCTGCGGGGACAAAGATGCCTCAGTCGACAAGGCTCTTGAGTCCTTCTATGGGGCGATGAATCTTAAGGCCGTTTCCGTAGGAGCCGAAGATTCACACTTTGTTACCCCCGACGGCTAGGATGCGGACGGTCAGTATACGACAGCCTTCGACCTTGCATGCATCGCCCGCGCTTTTATAAAGTCTGAGGCGCTTAAATCGATTGCGAGCAGCGAGAGCATCTCAGATGTCTGGCTGAGCGGTCAGTCGGTGACATATCATAATACGAACGCGCTTATTAACCCGGAAAGCCCTTACTATCTCGAGTGTGCCGCCGGACTGAAAACAGGCAGGAGCGAGAAGGCCGGCTGCTGCATCGTTTCGTGCGCCGACATTGACGGATCGACCTATATCTGCGTTGTGATGGGGGGCACCGACGAAAGTAGATGGCAGGACAGTCTCGCGCTCTACGGGGCTGTTAAAAATTAAAAAAAAGCTCCACCGTCGCAACATTATTAAACGAAGAGGATAAGCCCTATGCTCGGGCTTATCCTCTTCGTTTAATAATGGCCCTATACAGGATACACAAGTTTGAAATCCTCGAACAGGACGGGCATATCTTCTGAAAACTCATAGCCGAGTTTTTTCCCCTCCTCGGTGAAAAAACAGGTATGGTTGTCGCGCCAGGTTTCAAGGCAGCTATCCTCGCCCTCCCTCCTGCATATGTCAAACGTTATGTCCCCGAACCTGTAGACCTGTACCGCCGTAGTTTCGATAACGCAGCGCGGAGACCCCTCCCAATCGGTTACAATACTCAGATCACCGACCTTAGGAGCCACTGAGCTCTCTTTTCCATAGGCAAGCAGGCTTGACGCCGTAGCGCGCTTTTTGCCCGAAAGGACCAGCTCAAGTAGAGAGTTTGCCGATCTTTCGTTCATATCGAAATAAAAGCTCTCCAGATATCGGGTATCACTGCTTCTGCCTGTTTTAGTGAGAAAGCTTTTCCAAAATTCATCAACCGTCATACTCTCCTCCTTGGATGCTATAGGACAATTATAATATAATATACCCGCACCTGCAATGTCCCCTTTTCAGAGCAGCCTGACACGGAACGCGGCAAAATATTGCCTTTTCCCGCATTTGTCTGGTATAATGACCGCAACGCCGCTTTGCGCCTGCGGCATATTGGCGTTTAAGAGAATATTTTCGGGGGGATTTCCGTGCAGTTTTCCGAAAAGCTCGACCTTGTGATGCACTTGACGAACACCTCAAACAGCGCTCTTGCTACAAATGTCAATATTGACCCCTCGCATATAAGCAGACTGCGCAGGGGTGAACGACGCGCGCTCAAAAATGAGGGCTGCGTGGCGGCAATGGCCTCATATTTTGCTCGTCACTGTGGGCAGACGTATCAAAAAAAGGTGCTTATGGAGGCGCTTGACCTGGATTTTTTCCCCGATGATGAAAAAATTCTTTCCGGATATATAGCTAAATGGCTGCTCTCAGGAGACAAAAGTGAGAGCGTCTCGGTCGAGAGCTTTCTTTCCGGTTTTGCAAAAACAAAAAACCGGCTGACGATTTCATCGAGGGAGGGTCAGAGCGTCGCTGCTCCTGAAAACGCTGGAAACGCTGCCGAGGTCTATTACGGAATTGAGGGGAAACGTGCGGCGGTCATAAAGTTTCTATCCACAGTAACGGCAAAGGAAGGCCCTCAAATGCTGCTTTTGTTCAGCGACGAGGCGACAGACTGGATGGCCGACGACCACGCTTTTGCAGCACAGTGGGCATTTCTTATGTCTCAGTTTCTTTCCGGGGGCGGGCGGATTAAGATCATACATACTGTAAACCGCGATCTGGATGAGATGATGAGTGCGATAAGCCAGTGGATGCCTCTATACATGACCGGTTCTATTGAGCCTTACTATTACCCTAAAAAACGTGACGGCGTATTCAAGCGCACGCTTTTTATAGCTCCCGGCACTTCCGCCGTTGTATCAACTTCTGTCGGCGGCATGAGAAATCAAGCTGCAAATGTGCTCTTGAAGGACAGCGGTGCCGTCGAGGCGTATGAGAGAGAATTTCTCGAATACCTGAAAATGTGCAGACCACTGATGCATTTTTTTGCCGCCAATGACAAAAAGTCATATTTTGAAGCGCTCAGAGAATTTGAAAATGTCGGCGGCGACGCCTTTATAAAGACCAATTCGCTTTCCCTTGTCACCATGCCCGAAAGTGTTTTTCTATCGGCGGCAGCGCGGCTTGGAAGCGCCGAAAGCGGCTTTATTCAATACCAGAAGGAGCGCACAGCTCTGTTTGATAAAAACATCCGGTCATACTCGTTTACCGAAATCATTACCCTGCCTGATATCGAAGCCGCGGCCTCAGGCTCCGTCAAGATTTCGTTTTGCGATATGCTTGCCGACAGCGACGTTTTTTACACGGCGGAGGAATACGCGCGGCATCTGGAAAACCTTCTGCTGCTGCTCAGAAAGCACGAGAATTTCCATGTTAAGCTTGCGGGCGGCAGCATCGAAGAAAGCTATATGCTATATGTGAAGGACGACGTCGGGGCAATCGTCACAAAGACCGCAAAACCACATGTTATTCTCGCAATCGGCGAAAACAACATGACAGCGGCATTTTGGGATTATCTGAAAAATGCTGCGGGAAGCGTTGACGCCTCAAAGCGTGGTCGGGAAGCAATTGCTAAAAAGCTCACCGAATATATCGCCATATTGGAAAGAGCGCCTCGACATTCGAGCAGCCGAGCAAGAGAAGGAAATTCTGGTTATTGAATTCATATTATTCATATGTTATAATATCTGCCGGACGGTATTGCATATTTGGACCGCCGATAGGAAGTGTACGTATGAAGATTTCTACCAGGGGACGTTATGCTCTGAGGCTTATGCTTGATCTTGCGCTCAACGACAAGGATCAGTATATTACAATCAAGAGCATATCGGAGCGACAGGAAATATCGGGAAAATACCTCGAACAAATTATATCGGTCCTGAACCGGGCAGGCTATGTCAAGAGCGTGCGCGGCGCTCAGGGAGGCTACAAGCTTGCGAAACCCGCCGAAGACTATACCGTTGGCATGATACTGCGTCTTATTGAAGGCAATCTTGCACCTGTTGCCTGTCTGGAGGATGACCCGAACCAATGCTCCCGCTGTGAGCAGTGCGCAACTCTCAGCGTCTGGAAAAAGATTGACAAAGCCGTAAACGAGGTTGTGGACAGCATCACTCTTGCCGATCTTGTAGAAGAGCAGAAGGCAAAACTCTGATCCATAAAATATGTTTTCCGCCGGGCGAGCTTCTTCTCGTCCGGCTTTTTTCCTCAAAGGCTGAACATCTGTTGACCGGCGTGCTCAATCGTGGTATTAAATATGTTGACCGCATCGGACGACCGTGCCGACACGCAGGTCGCGATTCAATGGCAGATAAGTTCAAATATATCTCAATGACCCGAAAAAGAGGCGCACAATGCACCGGCATTGTAGGCGTTTGCCGTAAAGGGCTATAATATTTAAAATTGGTGGGGGACTGAAACATGAACGTTATCGAAATTGAGAATCTTACAAAAAGCTACGGGAAATCACGGGGTGTCTCCGATATTAGCCTTACTGTCGAACAGGGCGAAGTTTTCGGCTTTATTGGCCCGAACGGCGCCGGGAAATCGACAACGATCCGTACGCTGCTCGGCCTTATACACCCCACGAGCGGCAGCGCAAGAATTTTCGGTAAAAGCTGCACCGAGTTTCCTGAGGCGCTAAATGACGTCGGTTATCTTCCGAGCGAGGTTTTTTACTATGACAATATGAAGGTCATAGACCTCCTCAGATATTCCGCCAGCTTCTATAAAAAGGACTGCACAAAACGTATTCGTGAGCTGGCGGAAACGATGGATCTCGATCTTAACAAAAAGATTGACGATCTCTCATTTGGTAACAAGAAAAAAGTCGGTATAGTTCAGGGTCTGCTGCACGAGCCTAAATTAATCATTCTCGACGAGCCTACCAGCGGACTCGACCCGCTCATGCAGCGGAGATTCTTCGATCTCATCACCGAAGAAAACAAAAAAGGCGCCACCGTATTTTTCTCCTCGCATATCCTTGGCGAGGTTCAGAAAATGTGCAGTCGTGTCGCGCTTATAAAAGAAGGTAAAATAATCAAGCTCGAAAAGATAAGCGCGCTTCAGGAGAACAGCTACAAAAGAATAAAACTCGAAACCAGCTCTGATATAAACGGGGACGCTTTTAGGCTGGACGGAATCAGCAGTCTGGAAATTGATGGGAGATCCGCAGGTTTTATTTACAAGGGAAATATAAACTCGATTATAAGAAAAATCGGCGAATTTGAGCTCACCAATCTGACAATCGACGAGCCTGATCTAGAGGAAATCTTCATGCATTACTACGCAAAGGAGGATTAAAGGTCATGAATATGTACCTACACGAGCTCAAAGCTCTGCGAAAGTCGGCTCTGATATGGGCATTTTCCATGATCGCGGTGGCCGCGCTGTATTTTTCGGTGTATTCCGGCATTGTGCAGGATGCAATCGATTTTAAGCGCCTGTTGTCAGGGTATCCGGCCGAGATCAGGGCTATGCTTGGCATATCTCTGGACAGCATTACTACCGTTCTGGGTTACTATTCCATGATTTTTTCTTTTGTGGCCATCTGCGGAGCAATACAGGCCATGAATTATGGATTGTCGGCTCTTTCAAAAGAGTCTCGGGAGCGTACCGCTGATTTTTTGCTCGTGAAGCCCGTATCCCGTGCCTCAATCGTCAGCTCGAAGCTTTTGGCCGGACTCACGATGCTCCTCGTCACCGACGCCGTTTATTTCTCCGGAGCCTTTATAACCGCAAGTATTGCAAAAACGGCGGATTACAGCATTAAGCTATTTCTCATGGTCAACCTCACCCTGCTTTTTCTGCAGCTTATTTTCTTCGCGCTCGGAGTATTTGTTTCGCTGCTCTTCAAGAGGCTGAAATCGGTGCTTCCGGTCTCGCTCGGCCTCGTATTCGGTCTCTATATTCTGGGGGCGGTCTTGGTCACGGGTGAAAACGACGCGGCACGCTATATATCGCCGTTCCAGTACTTTAATGTAAATTATATTCTCATCAATGCGGCTTATGAAACTCGCTATATAGTCGCCGGCGTACTGATCGTAGTTTTTACGGTTGCGGCAAGCTATGTTATTTATTTGAATAAGGATATACCAGCCGTAAACTGAACAGCCGGACGAAAATAAAAAGGAGGTTCGATTATGAATATATTTTTACGCGAAATGAAAGCGAACCGGAAGGCCCTGATTATCTGGAGCGTATGTATGTTTCTGCTGGTTATGAGCGGAATGGCAAAATATACGGCCTACTCCTCAGGCGGTGAGTCCGCGGCGCTTTTTAACGATCTTCCGTACTCGGTTAAGGCCCTGCTGGGAATGGGTTCTTTCGATGTGACAACCCTGTCCGGATATTTCGCAATGCTTTTTCTTTATATAGAACTCGCTGCAGCTATACACGCAGCTCTGCTGGGTGCCGGAATCATATCCAAGGAAGAGCGTGACAAGACAGCAGAATTCCTGATGATCAAGCCTGTTTCAAGAAGCTCGGTCATCACATCGAAGCTTCTTGCCGCCTTTATCAACATCTTGACGGTGAATATCGTTATCGCGGCTTCGTCCGTGGCTATGACAGCCGCTTATAATAAAGGCGAAGATATTTCGGGAGAAATAATTTTGTTCATGCTGAGCATGTTCTTCGTTCAGCTTATATTTCTGTCGCTCGGGGCTGCAACGGCAGCTTTTACCAAAAACAGCAAACTCTCCGGTTCAATTACAATGGGAATGCTGCTGATCGCTTTTATAATTTCAAAAATTACCGACCTGACCGATAGATTGAACGTACTCAATGTGCTTTCTCCATTTAAATATTTCAGTTATGCCGATCTTGTCGGCGGCAAGGGCCTTAATATTGCCGTCGTTGTGCTCTCGCTGCTGCTTACCGCCGCTTTTGCGGCTTCAGCTTATTTCTTTTACCCTAAAAGGGACCTGAGTATATAAACTGCCTGAGGTTCCGGCCCTGTCCGATGCACCCATTTCTTATTCGTATAGTTTTTACGGGATAGCTTACGTGATTTCTTAAAAATCGGAAAAATCTTTGCAATTATTAAGTATTCTAAAAGCCCTCGGTCGGACTCCGTATTTTGCCGGCAGAAAACACAAACCCCTGTATTTTCAGCAAATACAGGGGTTTAATATATACGTAACTTTAACGCCGTCATCGCCCGCATTTTTGCAAAAAAAGTTTTACATTTTCCTCTTCCTTTTTTGTGTCGCGGCCGGTCCTGCCTAGCCTGTCGCACAGTCCCAGCAGTGCGATTTCCTCAATATCGGTGTTCTGCTTCATTCCGTCGATGTCTGCAAAGGGCAGCTCGTTTACAACAAAAAGTATCTGCATATGATACCTAACAAGCTGCGAAACCTTATTTATAAACACTTTGTCGGTCGAAAATGCCGATAAGAATTCTTTTGATAGCTCCGCGCCGGCCTTGTCATGGTTGTAAGCTGTTATTCTGCCTTTTTTAACCTCGGTAGTCGAGGCCTTTCCAATGTCATGCAGCAGCGCTGCCCACATAAAAATGGCCTGATTCTTGCTTTTTTTCTTCTGCTTTGTGGCTTCATCAACAACCATCAGCGTATGCTTCCAGACATTGCCTTCCGGGTGATGAATGGGCGATTGCTCAACACTCATAAGCTCGTCCAGCATTTTAAACGGATACTTTTTAAATAAACCGTCTCTTTGCGCATCACTCAGAAAGATGGACGGCTTTTCGTCCTCAAGCAGATGCCTTCCTGTTTCGTTGAATAATTCAAATGCCGTCATTTATTCCTCGCTTCCGGTTTTTTGCCGCAACACGATAACGATTTATCATGGGGCCTTTTCCTCGTCTCCGTTTTGTTTTTCAAGGATTTCATGAACAAATATCTTCGCGATTCGCGGGTCGAACTGTGTTCCGGCATTATTCAGTATTTCCGCTCTTGCATCTTCCTCCGGGATCGCTTTTCTGTAAACCCTGTCGTTTGTCATTGCGTCGTAGGAATCTACGACCGACAGAATACGGGATAATACCGGTATCTCCTCACCGAATAGGCCCTGCGGATAACCCTTTCCATCCCAGCGTTCATGGTGGCACAAAATATATTCCGCAACATGCCGAAGCTCCGGTGCGGCCGATGCAATCCGAAAACCGATTTCAGGGTGCCTTCTCATCTCGCGCCATTCATCCTCGGTCAGGCTTCCGCACTTGGTTAATATGCTGTCCTCAACGCCTATTTTGCCTATATCGTGAAGCATCGATAGCAGTTCCAACTCATCAATTTCTTTATCTGTCAGTTTAAGAATTCCTCCCAATTTCTTTGCAAGCGCAGCCATCCTCTCCGTGTGCTCCTCGGTTTCATGGCTTTTTTCATACATTGTTGTTTTTATCGATGTTATAATTGAGCTGTGCAGACTTTTGTATTCAAGAAGCTTCCTTCTGTACATAAATTCTTCGGCGGATTTTATGACTGTCTCAAAAGCTTCCCCGGCTTCGAGTTTTGTATCGTATCCCAATGATATGCTCATATAGTACGTTTCTTTGTCTGTCCTGTTTGCGTATAGCTCACAGGCGATTTTTATCCTGTCGACAACAGCGTGCGCGGTTTTACTATCCGTCTGGGGAAGAAGAATTCCGAACTCATCCCCTCCGATTCTGGCGGTAATGTCACCGTTCCTTACGCAGGACGTAAGTATCTTGGCGACCTCGATAAGCATCTTGTCTCCTTCTCTGTGGCCAAAAGCGTCGTTTATTAGCTTCAGGCCGTTTATATCGCCCATGATTACGGAAAGAGGAAGCTGCTGTGGTGTATCCAGCTCTATCATTTTCTTATCAAAAACCGTTCTGTTAAAAAGTCCCGTTAATCCGTCGTGATTTGTAAGGTGCTGTATTTCTTTTTCAATTTTCTTTCGTTCAGTAATATCACGGCTTATGCCTATAACCCCCAGAATGCTGCCTTGCTTGTCGCAATATGATGTTTTGAGGGTTTCAAGATACACTTGAGTACCGTCAGGATACGCGGCTACTTCATCGTTTTTCGTGGGTTTGCCATGCTCAATAATCTTCTTATCCAAAGCGATGAATAATTCGGCCTTTTCTTTGCTAAAGATATCGTAATCAGTCAGCCCAACTATCTCATTCTCCGTCATTCCGACATATTTTGCAAATGCCACATTGCAGCCAAGATAGTACCCATTGATATCTTTATAAAACACCAGATCAAGGACCGAATCTATCAGCTTTTTAAGCAATGTCTCCTTATTCTGATTCTCATAATATAGCTCTTTGTACCGGTTCTCACTGTCGATCAGCTTCAGCCTTGTCCGGTCATTTAAATATGCGCTGTAGAGAATACCCGACAGCAGGAAGCTCATAACCGGATATATTAACAGTATCGCACACCACATCTGCATAAATACAGTCAATATTGTATTTCGCGGCAGTGCAAATATGCACAGAATCATTGCCGCATGTGTCAGGAGCCCAACAATATAAAACTCGAGAAAAATACGCCGATTGTACTCAGCGATACGCTGGAGCCGGAATTTGTTCCATAAAAGTCCGATAGCAGCAGTTAATAGCGTGACCAGTACCCCCATCAACATTCCGTCCCCGCCGATAATAATTCTGCCAGCACATATAATTACGGCTGCTGTAACGGTTGGAATGAAGCCAAAGAACATTGCCGTGACACTGACCAGGATCGATCTTGTATCAAAAAACACTCCTGGAGCGAGACTAACGGAGGTCAGCATCAGCGAAACGCCGATAGCGCCTATTATCACCCCAGACAAGACGCTCTTCCATGCTGAAGTTTTTTCAAATTGGACGAAAATAGCATTATAAATAATGCTCAGAAGCAATAACAGAGCCGCATTGTATACCAGGCCAACAATAATCTCTTTATCCATATCTATCCCTCTATTTTTCTATCTGCGCAGCGTCAATGAGACGCTTTATCATTATAGCAAGAAAAACCATTTTTGAGAATAGCATCAATATTCTTTATTACTTTAGTTTAATTAATTATTTTATGGCATGTCTGGTACCTGTAAGCAAGCATATAAAATGAAAGCAGGCGCTCAAAACATGGGCGCCTGCTTTATTACGTAAGAAAAAATTCGGAGAATTTTTCGAAATTTTGTGTTGCGAAAGTTTTTCCCGAACATCAGCCCGTGTTGTCTGACTTTGCGGGCAACATTCATGCGGTCATCAGAACTTTACGCTGGGCATGTAGTGCTCGAATATGACCGCGTCGTTAGTTTTCTCATAGGTACTATCCTTTGCGACCCAGGCAACCTTCATGGCTCCCATTTTTTCGCCGAGCTTTACAATAAGAGGCTTGCGGCCAAGTCCGTAGGCAATGAAGTTCGGCCTTGCCAGAAAATTCGTCAGCAGGTTTCCTACCATAAATGCGTTCAGTCTGCTCGTGTCCTTCACCATTTCAGCGGGGTCCGACGAAAGCTGCCCGCGCAAGACCTCCGGCGCATGGTGCCGGAACCATCGGACTATCCTAGGATCGAAACTCTCAACGCAGTACCTGCCGCCGTTCTTCTTCATCAAAGCATAGGTCTTTTCGCAGAGCTCCCTGTTTCTGCCGCCGCGCTTAAGCTCGATTATTACCGGACATTGATTACCCATGACCTCCAGAACCTCCGAAAGTCGGGGAATGCCGTACTCGGTTTCACAGAGTCTGAGCCTGCTGATTTCGTCCCATGTCATATCTTCCACGACACCTTCGACACCGCAGACGCGCTTTAAGTCGCTGTCATGGATTACAGCGAGCTCCCCGTCCTTTGTAATGTGAACGTCCAGCTCGACCCCGTAGCCCTTGGCGGCTGCGGCGGCAAAGGCCGGCAGTGAATTTTCAGGGACGGTCCTGTCCGTATTGTGAAGTCCTCTGTGCGCGTAGTTCCGCCCGGTAAACGGCGCGCGCTTATCCTCCGAAGGCTTTTCCGGTGCGATCAGGAACGCGGCTGCACCCACCGCGGTGAAAGCCGCACCTGTCAGGAAAAGGCCTGTTTTCAGTTTTTTTCCGTTCACTTTTGAACCACCTCCGATTCCGCTATATTTTACCTCATGGCCGTTTTGTAGTCAAATTAATGTTGAATCGATGGGAAAAATAGTATAAACTTTGATTTGAAGTAAAATTTTAATAGAGAGAGTGATGGCATGAAGCTGAATTACAAACGCACCATCTTCGTAGGGTTTGCTTTTTTCCTTATCAGCGCCTTCTGGCAGGGCTATGACACTATCATTCCAAAGATACTTACGGATAAATTTGGCATGTCTCAGAGCTGGTCGGGCGCTATCATGGGGCTGGACAATATTCTGGCGCTGTTTATGCTCCCGCTTTTCGGCGTCCTTTCGGACAAATGCAAGAGTCCGCGCGGCAGGCGCACGCCGTTTATTATTTTCGGTACCGTCGTAGCCGCGGCTTTTCTTGTACTTCTGTCGTTTGCCGACAGTATGCAGCTAAAAAACATCTCCGCCGTAGCTCCCGGCAATCCGACAGCGCAGGAAACGCTTTACGATGCCGGCCTTTCCGTCACGACGCCTGAAGGCGAAACCGTTGCAATTCAGGATCTATTTACTAAAGATGAGTACGCCGGAATTACAATGACCACGGAAAGCGGAGCTGCAAACTCTGATTATACAGACTTTGTCGTTCCCGCTCGTCAGGCTTATGCCGCCGCGGTTGTTGCGGCCGACAAAACGCCGCTCATTATATTTATCGCCATACTCCTCATTCTTTTGATTTCCATGTCCACCTTCCGCAGCCCGGCCGTCGCGCTGATGCCGGACGTCACGATCAAGCCCCTCCGGAGCAAGGCAAACGCAGTTATAAATCTAATGGGGGCGGCCGGAGGAATAACTGTACTTGTTATGGGTACGGTGTTTGGAACCGGCAGCGCCGCCAACGCGCTTATGAGCTATAAACTGTTCTTCGCCTGCATTTCAGGGCTCATGATTATCTCGCTTCTGATTTTTATCTGGAAGGTCAAGGAGCCGGAGCTCATAGAAAAAATGCACGAGGAAAGCCGTAAATATAACATTGAGGAGAAAGAGGAGGACGATTCCGGCAGCCGCAGACTCTCAAAAGGCGAGAGGACCTCTCTGATTCTCATTCTGACCTCCGTTATTTTTTGGTTTTTCGGCTATAACGCGGTTACTAGCAAATATTCCGTGTATGCCAGCAGCGTCCTTAACCTCGATTACAACACTACGCTCACCATCGCCACAGGAGCCGCTATTCTATCGTACATCCCCGTTGGTGCAGTCGCGTCGAAAATCGGCAGGAAAAAAACCATTCTGGCCGGAATTATCATTCTCGGGACGGCGTTTCTCTGCGCTTCGTTCATACGTGCCGGGAGTTCGACCCTTGTCATGAACATACTGTTTGCTACGGCCGGTATTGGCTGGGCTACTATAAACGTCAACAGTTATCCCATGGTTGTCGAGCTTTCCAAGGGAAGTGAGGTCGGCAGGTATACCGGCTTCTACTATACCGCCAGCATGGCGGCGCAAACTCTCACGCCATTTATCTCCGGCATGTTTATGGATAAGATAAGCATGACCACACTCTTCCCGTACGGCTGTGTATTTGTGTTTCTAGCTTTCATAACCATGCTCTTTGTCAAGCACGGCGATAATAAACCAATCCCATCTTCCGGGCTCGAAGCCTTAGGCGGAGACGATTGAAAAATCCTGTGAGTATCCCGCATCCTATTCCAACATAGTACACAAAGGAAGAGATCAATGAAAAAATTTTTGAGAATCCTTAAATGGGTAGGCTTTTCGCTTCTGGCGATAATCGTGATTCTGGGAATCATATATCTGATTTTACCAAAGGGCCCGAGAGAAACTATGGATTTTGACGACCCCTATCATACGGCGAGAAACGCAGTCGAATCAGATGAGTACATGGCGTCGACCGGGACTCCTTTCGCAACACAGGCGGCAATAAACATCATGGACAAGGGCGGAAACGCATTCGACGCGTCGATGTCCGCTCTGCTTGCTCTGAATGTATCCTTCAGCCAGGCCGCGAGTTTTCCCGGCGTCGCTCCAGTTCTGATTTTCGATGCGGAAAACAACGAGGTTGAGAGCTATATCGGGGCGGGCAAGGCCCCCGAAAAAGCGACGGTCGAGCTCTTCAAATCCAAGGGCTACGACAACGTCCCCAAATATAAGCTCATCGCTCAGCTTTTGCCGGCTTCACCGGACGTACTTATCGCCGTTATGAAGGAACGCGGAACCATGAGCTTCACTGAAATTGCCGAACCTGCTATTAAGCTTGCAAGAGAGGGCGTTCCCATACATTATCAGATGCTGCACGACATGGATCTGAGCTTCGTCGAAAGAGCCGGTCTGACCGTCATGATGCCATATAACTCCGAAGTGTATTTTCACGGGGAATGGTGGAGGCCGCTCCATCACAACGAGCGCCTGATTTTGAGTGACCTTGCGGACACTCTGCAGGAAATGTGCGACGAAGAGCAGCGCGTTCTTTCCTCCGGAGGAAGCCGTGAGGAAGCTCTCGACGCGGTAAGGGATTATTTCTATAAAGGCCCGATTGCCGAGGAAATCGCCGAGTATCACGAGGCAAACGACGGGCTTATCACTTTGGAGGACCTGAGCTCTTACAGCGGTGGCTGGGAAGAACCTCTGTCCGGCAGCTACGGCGAGTACACGGTTTTCGCCAACCAGACCTGGAACCAGGGCGGGGTTGTGCCTATGGCGCTTCAGATTCTAGAGGGGATCGATCTGAAGTCGATGGGACACAATTCACCCGAATACATACATACCGTGATACAGGCTATTGAGCTTGCAATGGCCGACAGGGAAGCTTATTTCGGCGATCCCGCTTTTGTTGACGTACCTACGGAAGGACTTCTGTCAACACAATACGCGGCTACCCGCAGAGCTTTGATGACCCCCGGGAAGGCCTTTGGGCAAATGCCGCCGGCGGGCGATCCTTATGCCTATCAAAAGACAGGTACGGCGGTAGTATCACAGATCGAGACTCCCGAGCCGACCTCATCCGAGCCGCAGGAAACTCCGAGCTTCGGAAAGGATACGAGCTATATCACAGTTGTTGACAAGTACGGCAACGCCGTTTCGATGACTCCCAGTGATTTTCCCGAATCTCCGATGATTCCCGGTACCGGACTCAACCTCGGTACTCGAATGACTCAATTCTATCTCGATGACAACGGTCCAAACGGATTAATTCCCGGTAAAAGGCCCAGAATCACGCCAAACCCCAGTATGGTGCTTAAAAACGGAGAGTTCTTTATGTCATTCGGCACCCCGGGCGGAGACTCTCAAACGCAGGCAATCATTCAGGTTTTCCTGAATATCACAGTTTTCGGTATGGATCCTCAGGAAGCTATCAGCGCTCCCAGATTTATTTCGCTCAACTGGCCAGATTCTTTTGCTCCACATGAGTACTATCCCGGACAGATAGAGCTGGAAGCCTCAATTTACGATAGCTGCGGCAAACAGCTTGAAGACATGGGCTATAAAGTGACCAGGCTGGAAGACTGGGATAATTCGGTCGGTGCGGTATGCGCCATTATTCGGAACCCCGAAACCGGGTTGCTGATCGGCGGGGCGGATCCGCGTGAGGAATCCTGGGCCGAGGGGAAATAGATATCCCCCGATACAGTTTTAGCAATCGGAAGGCAGCTCTGCTTGCCGTTATGTTATGGATTATTCCGATTCTGGTTCTAAAAAACATATAAATTACTATAATTTAATGGCATTTCTGTCAATTTGGACATAGTGTCACTTCTCAAATTAATGAAATACTACAAAATTTCCTGCGAGGTATTGTAAACCACGGCTTTTTCATTTATAGTGATAGAAAATTGATACAAAAAAGTATAGCAAAGGTGCTGTCTTGAGAGGACAGCGCCTTTTTTTATATTATTATTTTGGGAGGAAAATTATATGAACGAAATCCTGGAAGCTGTAAACAGCACTGTATTTCCAATCTGGTTTTTAATCGGTGCGGCTCTCGTGTTCTTTATGCAGGGTGGCTTCGCTATGGTCGAAACCGGCTTTACACGCGCAAAAAACGCAGGAAACATCATTATGAAGAATTTGATGGACTTCTGCATAGGAACCGTTGTTTTTGTCCTGCTTGGTTTCAGCCTTATGATGTCCGAAAACTACTTTATGGGAGTCATCGGAATTCCCGACTTTCAGATTTTCAAAAATTTCTCAGAATTTAATTACTCCAGCTTTGTTTTCAATCTGGTGTTCTGCGCCACCGCGGCCACGATAGTATCCGGAGCCATGGCTGAGCGCACCAAGTTCTCGGCCTACTGCATCTACAGCGCAATAATCAGCTTGTTCGTATATCCCATTGAAGCCGGGTGGGTTTGGAACTCTCAGGGCTGGCTCTTCAACCTCGGTTATATCGATTACGCAGGTTCCTCAGCAATCCACATGGTCGGCGGCATCACGGCCTTAATCGGCGCAATAATTCTCGGACCCCGCATCGGCAAATACACAACCGATAAAAAAACCGGCAAAAAAACTTCTCACGCGATCCCCGGTCACTCGATCACTCTTGGCGCGCTGGGCGTGTTTATTCTTTGGTTCGGCTGGTACGGCTTCAACGGCGCGGCTGCCACAAGTGTCCCCCAGCTCGGCACCATCTTCCTTACTACAACGATTTCTCCGGGCGTTGCGACCTGCGTTACAATGCTGTTCACTTGGATAAAAAACGGCAAGCCCGACGTTTCAATGTCACTTAACGGCTCTCTGGCTGGCCTTGTCGCAATCACCGCCCCCTGTGCGAACGTTGACGCCCTCGGCGCTATAATCATCGGCGCCGTCTCCGGAATCCTCGTAGTCGTCGCAGTTGAATTCATCGATATGAAGCTTCACGTGGACGATCCCGTCGGCGCCGTCGCTGTCCACGGCGTAAACGGTATGTGGGGTACTCTGGCAGCGGGCCTTTTCGCAACCGATACTGTGCCCGGCGCATCTGTCAACGGACTGTTCTATGGCGGCGGCTTCCATCAGCTCGGTGTTCAGGCACTCGGAGTAATCTCGATCGCTGCATGGACCACCGTAGTTATGATCATTGTTTTCCTTATAATCAAAAAAGTCAACGGTCTGCGGGTCACGGCGGAGGAAGAAATTCAGGGCCTTGATCTTCCCGAACACGGACTTGTCAGCAGCTATGCGGACTTTATGATGGCCGTTCCGACCCTGGATCTTGGCGATTCCGTCACCTCCGCTCCTCCCACCGTGAAGGTGCCGCACGAAATTGCTGTCCCTGTACATAACACCGCGACCCCGGGCGCTAAGCTTACGAAGGTCACCATCATCACAAGTCAGAACAAGTTTGCTGCCCTGCAGTCCGCCCTCGATGAAATCGGCATAACGGGCATAACGGTGACAAACGTCCTCGGTTACGGTATGCAGAAGGGCCACAAGCAGCTTTACAGAGGCGTTCCCGTGGATTCGGTCCTTCTTCCAAAGGTACAGGTCGATATCGTCATCAGCAAGGTCCCGACCGATCTTCTCATAAGCAAGATCAAGGACGCGCTTTACTCCGGCAGCTTCGGCGACGGAAAAATATTTGTCTATGATGTTGAAAACGTCGTAAAGGTCAGAACCGGCGAGGAGGGCTACGACGCACTCCAGGACTGATCCGAACTGACGCCATAGTCATAAAAACAGGCAGCGGAGGAATGGTGTAAGCCATTCCTCCGCTGCCTTCCGATTTAAGCCTTGCCCTGGACCAAAGATTCACGAGGAAAACTGAATCATACATGCAAAATGAGAAAAACTTTTGCTCACTGTTCTGTCGTGCCCTTACTTTATCTGACGGAATGCAGTGCCGAAAAGATACTCCGTTCTGCGGAGCATTTTTTCAAAAACGTGCCAGAATTCCATATTTTTGCTTGTTATTCTTAGCTAAATAGACTATACTTATATTAAATATGTTTTATAAATATATACTTTTAACAAGCCCGGCGCCGAAAACATATTTAATTGAGACTGGAGGAACATATATGGCAGTAAGACAAAACCTGATCGAGCTCTGCGAAAAGATGGCTCACGGCCACTATGAGATCAACGAAAACTGTGCGGAGTACAAGACTTTTGAAAAGTGGATGACGGATGAACAGATAAAGATTCTCATGGCGATGGAACTTCTGACTCCGGCACTCCCAGCATCCGTTGCATACGACATTGGTGAACCTGAGGAAAAAGTCCTTGAGATGCTACGCGAGCTAGCGGACATTGGCGTTGTACAAAGGATTGAAAAGGGCGGCATGGAGCTTTATGTGCTTCTGGTTTATGCTCCCGGCGCCTTTGAATTTATGCTCGTAAACGACAAATTCTGCGAGGAACATCCCGAAGTGCCCGTATCTTTTGAAGGACACGCAACAAAGAGCTATGCAAATACCATAGCCAATATCCCTATGGGCGCCGGCGTCATGCGCGCTATCCCGGTCGAAAAGGCTATACCGTTCGATACGGAGCAGGTAAAAAGTGATCGCCTGAGCACCTATATTGAAAAAAACAAGAATCATATCGCTATTCTCCCATGCCAGTGCCGCCGCGTTCGCCGCTACATGAATGAAGGCGCCGGCGACCTTGAAGGTGCTGCTGACCTTGAAACCGGTATGTGCATGTTCCTTGGCTTCGCCGCCGACATGTTCATTCAAAATGGCAAAGGCAAGCAAATTACCAGTGATGAAGCCTATGAAAAACTTAAATACTTTGAAAAAATCGGCTGTGTTCACCAGATAACCACGCTGCAGCCCGGTAAATCGGTGGCTATATGCAACTGCATGCCCGGTACCTGTCTGGCGCTTGGTGCAACTCAGTACTTCAACACTCCCGACGCTTCTCGCAGCAACTATGTGGCAGAAGTCGACAAGGAAGCCTGCGTCGCTTGCGGACAGTGCGTTGAATACTGCCCCAACAACGCCCTCAAGCTCGGTCAGAAGCTTTGCACAGAGAAACCGATTGAGCACAAGTTTGCCGATCTCCCCAGAGATACCGAGTGGGGTCCGGAAAAGTGGAACCCGAATTACCGTGACAACCGTGAAAATGTCGTCCCCACAGGTACCGCTCCCTGTAAAACAGCATGTCCGGCTCATATAGCCGTTCAGGGATACATAAAGCTTGCCTCTCAGGGAAGATATATTGAAGCGCTTGATCTCATTAAGAAGGAAAACCCGTTCCCGGCAATCTGCGGACGCATCTGCCCCCACAACTGCGAGGATGAGTGCACCCGGGGCAGCTTTGACGAACCCATTGCTATTGATGAGATAAAGAAATTTATCTCCGATCAAGAGCTCAAGTTAGACGGCATGTTTATCCCCGAAAAGCTGCACAATTACGGCAAGCCCATCGCAGTCATCGGCTCCGGTCCTGCTGGTCTCTCCTGTGCATATTATCTTGCCAAGGACGGCTATAAGGTCACCGTGTTTGAAAAGGAAGAAAAGCCCGGCGGCATGATGACCCTGGGAATTCCCTCCTTCCGTCTGGACAAGGGCGTCGTCAATGCAGAAATCGAAGTCCTGCGCAGACTGGGTGTCGAGTTCAAGTGCGGAGTTGAGGTCGGCAAGGACGTCATGCTGGACGACCTTCGCAAGCAGGGCTTTGAAGCTTTCTATATCGCTATTGGTGCTCAGGCCGGACGCAAGCTCGGTATTGAGGGAGAGGATGCCGAGGGCGTAATTTCAGGTGTTGATTTCCTTCGCAAGGTAAACCTTTGCAAAAAGATTCGTCTCTCCGGCAATGTCGTGGTCATTGGCGGCGGCAACGTGGCAATAGATGTGGCTCGCACCGCTGTACGCATGGACAAAACAGAATCCACCAAGATGTACTGCTTAGAGAGCGAAAAGGAAATGCCCGCCCTGCCGGAGGAGCAGGCGGAGGCAAAAGCCGATGGTATCGAAATTAACAACGGCTGGGGTCCCAAGAAAATCGTTGTAGAAGATGGCAAGGTTACAGGCGTTGAGTTCAAGAAGTGCGTTTCCGTGTTCGACGCGGATGGGAAATTCGCTCCGAAATATGACGAGAACACCACCATCACCGTACCGGCTGACTATGTTCTTCTTTCCGTCGGTCAGTCCATCGAATGGGGCGGCCTGCTGGAGGGCAGCAAGGTCGAGCTGGGACGCGGCAATACCGCTGTGGCGGATGGCCTTACTTATCAGACCGCTCAGCCCGACGTTTTCGTTGGCGGCGACGTTTATACCGGACCAAAATACGCCATTGACGCAATAGCAGCCGGCAAGGAAGCCGCTATCTCCATCCACCGCTTCGTGTGGCCCGGCCAGAGTTTGACTGTTGGACGCAACCGCCGCATATTCAAGGCTCTCGACAAGGAAAATCTGGATAAGGACGCAATAGTTTCCGGCTTCGACAACACCCCGCGCCAGCGTCCTCTTCACGATGCACAGAAGGCCAAGAGCTTCAGCGATAACCGCATCACCTTTACCGAGGATCAGATGCGGAAGGAAACCGCTCGCTGCTTGGGCTGCGGTGCTACCATAGTTGATCCGAACAAGTGCATCGGTTGCGGCGTCTGCACCACCAAATGCAAGTTTGACGCTATCCACTTGAAGAAAGTGTACGATGTTGAAAGCATTGAGTTCTTCAGCAGGAACGAAATATTTGAAAAGTATGCCGAAGAGCGTAAGAACAACATCGCAATTCGCTTAGCCGCGGAAAAGGCATAAGAACGCGAGGGCTCATCAGGCTTTCGTTTCATGCCTGGTTAAACGTCTTTCGACAGCAATGCCGTAATATCCAAAACCAAAGGCGTACCGAAAGGTACGCCTTTGCCAAAAGTGAGGCTAAGGTATGAAAAGCTCCAGAAAATATGTCCTTATACCTGATTCGTTCAAAGAAACCATGTCCTCATCAGAGGTATGTCAAATCCTTGCGGAGCAGATACTGCGCTTTGAGCCTGATGCCCGGATAGTATCTATTCCCGTGGCAGACGGCGGCGAGGGCAGTACGGACGCCTTTCTGTCGGCGATTGGCGGGGAAAAGGCATTCTTGGATGTTCAGGGGCCGTACGGTGAGATTGTCCAGGGCTTTTATGGACGCATAGGAAAGACTGCCATAGTCGAAATTGCCGCAGCCGCTGGTCTGCCATTGGTCGGAGAAAACCGTCATGCCGAGAAAACAAGTACCTTTGGCGCCGGTCAGCTGATCGCGGCAGCCATTAGGGACGGGGCCGAAAGAGTCATAGTCGGATTGGGTGGCAGCGCCACAAACGACGGCGGCTGCGGCGCTGCCGCGGCCTTTGGCGTCAAATTCCTCGATTCAGTCGGAAAAGAGTTTGTGCCTGTCGGCGAAACTCTGCGCGACATCGTCCGCATTGATGTGTCGGAGGCCCGTTTCGGCGGCGCCGAGATTATAACAATGTGCGATATCGATAATCCGCTTTGCGGAGAAAACGGCGCAGCCGCGGTATTCGGTCCGCAGAAGGGAGCGGACGCCGATATTGTAAAGCTGCTGGATGAAGGGCTTTGCCATCTTGCGGATATTATCGAAAGGGATATTGGAAAACCGGTCCGCGATATTCCCGGAGCCGGGGCCGCAGGCGGCTTGGTCGCGGGCATGGCCGCATTTTTCGGCAGCAACCTCCAAATGGGTATAGAGGTGGTGCTTGACACGGTCGGCTTTGACGGCATAATAAGCGACGCCGACCTGATTATTACCGGAGAAGGCAGGCTCGATAGCCAAAGTCTTCGCGGCAAGGTCGTTATCGGAGTCGCCAGAAGGGCAAAAAAGCAGCAAAAACCGGTCGTCGCCATTGTGGGAGACATAGTCGATCCGATAGACGGAGTTTATGGCGAGGGCGTAAGCTGCGTGCTGAGTACGAACCGAATGGCCGTTCCCTTTTCAGAAAGCAAACAATTTGCGAAACGCAATATGGCGCTTACGGCGGAACAGCTAATGAGGATTTCTGCTGCCCTTACTCAAAGTTAATGGCAAGTCCGTTACACATGAGGATATCAAAAATGTAATAATAGGCCCCAACAATCCACAATATGGATCGTTGGGGCCTATCTATTTCAGCGTAATTTCACTATAAAAGCTCAAACTGGTTTTTATGAAACCTCAGTACGCCGTCGTCCCTGAGCTTTGACAGCTCGGCGGACATGGCGCTGCGCTCCACAGAAAGATAGTCCGACAGCTCCTGCCTGTTGAACGGAATGCAGAAACGGCCGCTCCCCGCTTTCTTGGCCTCAGCTGAAAGGTACGCCAGAAGCTTTTCGCGTGTGGTCCGTTTTGATGTGAATTCGATCTTCTGTGTCAGCGCAATATTTTTTATTGATACTATACCCAGCATGTTCTGAATGAGCCTGCTGTGAAATCCGCACGCTTTGGCACACGGAACGGCAAGCCTGCGGCAGTCAATGAATAGAAGCTCGCTTTCTGTCGTCGCTATTACGCTGACCGGAAGCGTTTTGGTTTCCGCACAGGCAAAGGACTCTCCAAACAGATTCCCTGCGTCGACTTTGGCCAGAATGCTCCTGTTTCCGTAATAATCGTCCTGGACAACCTGAACCTGTCCCGATAGAACGATACCGAATTTTTCAATGCTTTCACCGCAGGAAAACACGGTCCGGCCCTTTTCGTAATAAACCACTTTAGCGCACAGGCACGACAGAAGCGGCAGTAAATCCGATTCTTCTATCCCCTTAAATAATCTTACTGTTTTTAGTACATCCAAATACTTTTCCACAAATCCTTCTTTCGTTGGAATTCCAACCGACTTATCAGACTAAGGATAGTAAACTTTAATCATAAAGTCAATAGAAACATAACAAAGCTTAATCTGAGGCGAGGTGAACGGAAGATGATCCGAAAAATAATTAAAATTGACGAAGAAAAATGCAATGGCTGCGGAATGTGCGCAGAAGCCTGCCACGAAGGTGCGATCAGTATGGTAAGCGGAAAAGCAAAGCTGCTCCGTGATGATTACTGCGACGGTCTCGGAGACTGCCTGCCGGCCTGCCCGGCTGAAGCGATAAGCTTTGAGGTGCGCGAAGCGAAGGAATATGACGAAGCTGCTGTAAAGAAAAGTAAGCATATCAAGCAGGAGGAACCCTTGGCCTGCGGCTGCCCTGGTACGCAGTCTAAAACAATTCGCCGCGGAGCCGAGTGCGAACCCATCCATGCCGAAGCCCTTGAGAATAAAAGCAGGCTTTCGCAATGGCCGGTTCAAATCAAGCTTGCGCCGGTCAGCGCGCCGTATTTTACCGGCGCAAACCTTCTTATAGCCGCCGACTGCACAGCCTATGCCTACGGCGATTTCCACAACAGGTTTATAAAAAACAAAGTGGCCCTTATAGGCTGCCCGAAGCTGGATGAAGCGGACTACAGTGAAAAACTTGCGGCAATCATCAAAAACAACAGCATCAAAAGCGTCACGGTCGTTCGCATGGACGTTCCTTGCTGCGGCGGAATCGAAAACGCGGTTAAAAGGGCACTTCAAATAAGCGAAAAAATGATTCCCTGGCAGGTCGTCACGATTTCGACCGACGGCAGAATACTGGACTGAAGGGAACCGCGCAATGATTGAAAAAGAATACAGACTGTCCAAGGCCAACGAGACGGCGATAGAAAAAATCCTTTTTGACGAAAACATGCATTACCTTCACATGGTGTTTAATATCGGCGAAGGCCTGCCTGAGCACCTATCCAATTCAAACGTTTATATGACCGTAATTCGCGGGAGGCTCTCCATTGGCCTTGACGATCAGGCTATCCATGAGTACGGGACCGGGACACTGCTAAAAATCCCGTATCAGACTAAAATGAACGTAAGAAATATGCATAGGGAAACGCTGGAGCTGATTGTCGTCAAGGCGCCCGCTCCGAAAAGCTGAGAAAGCGAAGGAGGAAGTCTAATGAAAAAATACAGATGCATTCCCTGCGGGTATATCTATGATCCCGCGCTCGGCGATCCCGACAGCGGCGTCGCGGCCGGCACGGCCTTCGAGAATTTGCCGGATGGCTGGCAATGCCCGATTTGTTTTGTCGGCAAGGACGAATTTGAACCTGTTTAAGACTGAAGGAGGAAAAAAATGAGTATGTTTTGTTATCAGTGTCAGGAAACCGCCGGAGGTAAGGGCTGCGCTCTGCGCGGCGTTTGCGGAAAAACAGAAGAGGTATCAAAGCTCCAGGATCTTCTGATTTACACGCTTAAGGGTATCTCTCAGATCGTAGTCAAAGGTAAGCTGGACGTCAAAACCCTTGGCGAGACGAATTATGAAGTTCTAAGCAGTCTGTTCATGACAATCACTAATGTGAATTTTGATGACGGGTCGATAGAAAAGCAGATCAGAAAAATGCTTGCCGTGAGAGATAAGCTCAGCCATTCCGTCGCTTTGGCGGATTTAAGCGACGCAGCTAGCTTTACAGTCGGCTCAAGCGAATCCATGCTGGAAAAGGCCGCCTCCGTCGGCGTGCTGGCGACCGCGGACGAGGACACACGCTCGCTCCGCGAGATGATTACTTACGGCCTCAAGGGTATGGCGGCCTATGCCGAGCACGCGAAAAACATCGGGAAAGAGGATTTGGAAGTAAACGCCTTCATCTATGAGGCGCTGGCGGCAACGCTTAATGATTCCCTTACCGCCGACGACCTAGTCGCACTGACGCTGAAAACCGGCGAATACGGCGTGAAGGTCATGGCGCTTCTAGACGAAGCCAACACTTCGCGCTTCGGCAATCCCGAAATAACAGAGGTCAGCATCGGCGTCAGAAAAAATCCCGCGATTCTGATTTCCGGGCACGACCTTATCGATCTTGAGCAGCTTCTTGAGCAGACAAAGGGCACCGGCGTAGACGTCTACACCCACAGCGAGATGCTGCCCGCGCATTATTACCCCGCATTTAAAAAATATGACAACTTTACCGGCAACTACGGCAACGCCTGGTGGAAGCAACTTGACGAGTTCGTATCCTTCCACGGTCCCATTCTTTTTACAACCAACTGCATCGTCCCGCCCAGAAGCGAGGAGGTCCGGGGCAGAATCTTCACCACGGGTTCCACCGGCTATCCCGGCTGCAAGCATATAGAGTCGGATGAAAATGGCAAAAAGGATTTTTCAGAAATCATCGCGCTTGCAAAAACTCTTCCAGCACCCTATGAAATCGAGACCGGCAGTATTGTCGGCGGCTTTGCCCACAATCAGGTGATAGCTCTGGCTGATAAGATTGTCGAAGCCGTCAAATCCGGCGCGATCAAAAAGTTCTTCGTCATGGCGGGCTGTGACGGGCGCATGAAGTCCAGAGAATACTATACCGAGTTCGCCGAAAAGCTCCCGAAGGACACCATTATTCTGACCGCCGGCTGTGCGAAGTACCGTTATAACAAGCTCAAGCTCGGCGACATCGGCGGAATTCCCAGAGTTTTGGACGCCGGACAGTGCAACGACTCCTATTCATTAGCGGTAATCGCCCTAAAGCTAAAGGAGGTGTTCGGACTCGACGACATCAACAAGCTGCCGATTGCTTTTAATATCGCCTGGTATGAGCAGAAGGCTGTCATCGTTCTCCTCGCTCTGCTGCATCTGGGCGTGAAGAACATCCATTTAGGCCCCACGCTTCCGGGCTTTCTTTCGCCCAACGTGGCCAAGGTTTTGGTTGAGAAATTCGGTATTGCGGGTATCGGAACGGCTGACAAGGACATCGAGCTGTTCATGAACGCCTGATTATTGAAAGAGGAGGGCTTCAGGCAGGTACTGCCTGAGGCCCTCCTCTTTTGCACCGGAGAGGGGATCGTTTTATAATCAGTCGACGAAATACCACTGCTTCAGCTCGTCAATACGGCTTGAGATCATCTTTAAGGAGATTTCAGCTGCTGCCGTCGTGTCTCTGTCCGTGGTTGCCTGAATCAGCTCATCTAGGTATTCGCGTGCCACCTCGCTGCCGAAATGGCGGAATACAATTTGATTAAAGGTCAGCGCAATCGATTTTAAAGAGTTTAATAAAAGTGGATAAATGCTGTTACCCGTTGCGCAGTAAAGGGTCTTTGTAAATTCATACCTTAATTCCGCCGTTTCCATGTAGTCCGTCGTTTCTTCCATTTTTACCTGCAGCAGCTTCAGTGCGGCAATATCGTTGTCGCTTCGATTCGCGGCCGCCAATTGTGAGCATTGCGCGTCAATACATATTTTAAACGCCGTAAGGGAATCGAAGGTCTTTTTATCGAGCTTCCCTCCGTTGCAGCGGATAATCGAGTTCAAGGTATCCAGATTCCCGTTTTTAATATAGTCCTCCACAAATACGCCCTGCCTGGGAGCTATTCTGAGAAAGCCGCGCTTTGCCAGCTCGTTGAGCCCGGAATTGATTACGGTTCTGGATACTTTCATTTCCTGCTCAAGCTCACGCTCCGTAGGCAGCCTTTCATCAAACAGCAATTCTTTTGAAATTATCAGCCGTTCGATTTCACTGATAAACAGTTCTTTTGTGCTGGGAGCTATAATTGGTTTAAGTTTCATTCGGCACTTCCTTTCCACCTGGTCGGACCAAGGGTCACAAAATAATTATAGCGCAAATGTTGTAGCAACGCAAGAAACAATTGCTTGAAATAAGAGTTTTCTTATGTTATTATATAAACAAACTCTGGTCGGACCAGCCTGTAATACATAAAAGGAGAACTGAAATGGCGGAAGTTAAGCAAAAGGTATTGGAATTTGCAAACAAGGTTCAGGGCACGAAGGTGGGAAAAAAAGGATCGATCACTACCGACGACCCCCGGTATTACATAATGGAACCTGTCGTCAGCAATGAAATGGCGGAGGTCGCTCTTTGCATGGACTTCAGGAAGCCAAAGAGCGTAAGCGAGCTTGCAAAACTGTGCGGCAAGAACGAAGCGTCTACCGCAAAGCTCGCTTTCGAGCTTGCAAAAGCGGGTGTATGCTTTGTCAACAACATTGACGGAACTGACAAGTACTGGTATGACACCTGGGTCCCCGGCATTATGGAGATGATGGTCAACAACAAGGAAAACGTCGCTAAATACCCGCAAATTGCGCGCGCGTTCGAGCACTACGGCAGAGTAATAAGCCCGAGGTCCGTGGGAATATTCCCTATGGGCGTCGGCGTTATGCGTGTTATCCCGATCGAAACAGCAATTCAAGGCGAATCAAGGCATGCATCATATGAAGAAATCTCCAAATACCTGAATGAAAACACCGTTTTCACCGTATCCGACTGCTCCTGCCGCACTTCCCGCGAAATCATGGGCGAAGGCTGCGGACATTTAAAGGAGGATATGTGCATTCAGATGGGCCATGCGGCTGAATACTATATCCGTACGGGACGAGGGCGCCAGATTACCCGCGAGGAAGCTTTTGAAATTATAAAGCGCGCGGAAGAAAACGGGCTGATGCACACTATCCCGAACTTTGACGGAAATGGTAAAACGCACGCAATCTGTAACTGCTGCGGCTGCTCCTGTTTTGCGATGAGAATAGCTAACATGTACCAGAATACGGACATGGTACGCAGCAATTTCCTTGCGGAGGTCACCAAAGAAAAGTGCGTCGCCTGCGGAGAATGCGTTGCGAACTGTCCGACCAACGCTGTAAGGCTCGGGGAAAAGCTCTGCACTAAAACGCCGATAAAAATTAAAGTACCGGAAAACCAGCGCGACACAGAATGGCCGCCCGAGCGCTTCAACGTAAACTACCGCATTAACCGCGAAAACGTCGTTGACGAAACGGGAACATCGCCATGCAAGGCCGAATGCCCCGCGCATATCGCGGTTCAGGGCTATATAAAGCTCGCCTCCGAGAGGCGCTACACCGAAGCTCTGGAGCTAATCAAGAAGGAAAATCCATTTCCCGCCGTCTGTGGTCGAATCTGTCCGAGAAAATGCGAATCAGCCTGCACCCGCGGAGAAATTGACGGAGCGATAGCAATTGACGAAATCAAAAAGTTTATTGCCGATCAGGACATGAACGAAAATCAGCGCTTTATTCCCAAAAAGCGTCATAATTACAGCGATAAGAAAATTGCTGTTATTGGCGCCGGTCCTGCTGGACTTTCATGCGCGTATTACCTTGCTCTGGATGGATATACCGTCACCGTGTTCGAAAAAGAGAAGTTGCCGGGCGGTATGCTCGCATTGGGAATTCCGGCTTTCCGCCTGCAAAAAGACGTTGTAAGCGCGGAAATCGAAATATTGAAAATGATGGGCGTTGAAATCAGGACCGGCATCGAGGTCGGCCGTGATATAACGCTTGAAGCTCTTCGTCAGGAGGGTTACAAGGGCTTCTATCTTGCAATCGGAGCTCAGGCAGCCAGAAAGCTGAATATTGAGGGCGAGGAGAACGAGGCCGTCCTTGGCGGTATCGAATTCCTGAAGGACGTCAACCTTGGAAAAGCAGTCAGACTGAGCGGTGAGGTAGTCGTAATTGGCGGCGGCAACGTTGCAATTGACGTTGCCCGTACTGCCTCACGTGTTGGCGCGCAAAAGACCACGATGTTCTGTCTGGAGAGCCGCGATACGATGCCCGCTCTCGAGGAGGAAATCGAGGAGGCGCTGTCTGAAAAGGTTGAAATCGTAAACTCTTACGGTCCGAAGCGCATTGCTGTCGAAAACGGCAAAGTTACCGGTGTAGAATTCAAAAAATGCCTGCGCGTGCTCGACGAGAAAGGACGCTTCTCCCCGCTGTTCGACGAAAGCGATACGATCTTCGTACCCTGCGGAACAGTTTTGGTTTCCGTCGGTCAGGCAATCGAATGGGGCGGGCTGCTCAGCGGCTCAAAATGTGAGCTCAATCCAAATCAGACCGTAAAAGGAGATGACTTCACCTGCCAGTCGGCAGAGCCAGATGTCTTTGTCGGCGGAGACTGCTATACAGGCCCACGCTTTGCAATCGACGCGATAGCCGCCGGAAAGCAGGCCGCGATTTCCCTTCACCGCTTCGCACAGCCCGGACAGAGCCTGATATTCGGCCGTGACCGCCGTGCCTACAAGGCTCTGGATAAGGAAAATCTGGATTTGCAGGGCTATGACAATATCCCGCGCCAGAAAGCGGCTCACAAAGCGGTCAGCAATGCCTTCTCCGACGGCCGCGCGACCTTCACGGAGAAGCAGCTGGTTAACGAAACAAAGCGCTGCCTTGGCTGCGGTATGGCAATAGTCGATCCGTATAAGTGCATCGGCTGCGGCCAGTGTACGACAAAGTGCAAGTTTGATGCAATTCATCTGTTGAGGAAATACGACAACGAGAGCCTTTCGTTTGAACATGTAAAGCCCGCTGTTATCAAGACCATGATCAAACGCAAGGGCAAAATCGCCGTTAAGAATCTCAAAAACACCTTTAGTAAGAATGAGGATTGATTATGCACGAATTGTCTGTCTGCTTTGAAGTGGTTCGGACGCTTGAGGAGCTTGTCGCCGAGAACGGGCTTAACGAGGTTCAAAGTGTTACGCTCGAGATCGGCGAGCTGTCCTCCATGATTCCGAAATATATGGAGGAATGCTTCCCTGCCGCGGTGGACGGAACAAGATTTGAGCATACCAGGCTGGAAATCGAAGTGATTTCAGGGCTGGGGCGGTGCAACCGATGCTCACGCCTGTATCAGCTGCTACCGGCAGAGGGAATATGTCCGGAGTGCGGAGCAAAAGATTTTGCGGTGATCAGCGGAACAGAATTCAATATAAAAGAAATTCTGGCTTGCTAGCCGTCAACACATAATAAACCCGCAGTCGTCAGGACTGCGGGTTTATAGGTTTAAGACTTAGAAATCGTAATCGTTGGATTCATACCAGTCACCATCGTCGTAATAGTAGTTGTCGTCGTAGTAGTAATCTTGATCGTAGTAATCGCCATAGTCGCCGGGATCGGACCAGGGATCATAGTCATCGTAATAATAGTCGTAGTAGTCATCGTAGTAATAATCATAATAGTCGTCGTAATAGCCGTAGTCGCCGGGGTCGGACCAGGGGTCGTAGTCATAATAGTAGTCGCCGGGGTCGGACCACTCATAAGGCGTACCGCTGCTTGCCGACGGCGTCTTCCAGCCTCCGCCGAAGCTTATGGCATTGAACATGTTGCTGGCAATTGAGAAATAGTTTTGAATGACGCCCTCGTCAGCCATCGTAATCATGCAGAGGACATAGCCCGTGGGTCCGTAATACCGGGTTTCAACCACGCCGCGGACCGGAACATCAGCCGCTTCCGCAAAAACCGCTCCGGACAGCCAGACATAGTTTATGGCCGAGTAGTAGCTCCCGCCGTCGACAAAGTGGGTACCGATGCTTGATATCAGCTCATTTGGAAACTGAGTGTCGATGATCTTCTGTGTGATCTCGATGAGAGCGCCCTGAGCGGTATCGGCGGAGTTCAGCTTCTGCTCATAGGTTCCGCCGAGCTGTATCAGGTCCAGCATGATAACATTGTGGTTATCAGGATCATTGATCGCGTCAATCTGAAGAAAGCGCTCGTTGGACAGGATCACCTCCATGGTTGAGGGATGATAGATCATGAGGCTTTCATAGCCGGGCATCGCAACGCTGGCGTCGAGAGCATCATCCGGGGTAGGCGCGTTTACCAGAGTTTCACCATATTCAAACTCGCCCGCAAAGGTTGCGACGTCGCCTCTTTTTGGGGTCACGACGGCAAGAACCCCGTCATCGGAGGAAAGCAACTCCACTGTGGCGTTCTTTGAGATCTCAACGTTATAAAAATAGTAATAGTCGCCGTCTGTATCAACCGCATAGAAGTCCAACTGGGTCCCGGTTTCATCGTCAATGCCGACTTTTGCGTTCGCGCCTGATGGGAATGCCGTTCCTCCGGTTACCGATTCGCCCCATTCGGCGGCACTCGTCGCGCTTATGTACAGCTCACTCAGGTCATAGCCGAGGCTGTTGATTACATCAATGGAAAGGCCCGAACTTCCACAGCCTGCGAAAATCACAAGCATCAGTGCTATAATGATTATCAAAGCGGTTTGTTTCCGCAGGATAGTGGTACTTAGCTTGAGTGCCGAGTGTTCCTTTTTCATTATTTTCCTCCTATTTTTCATATCAAAGGGACAGCTTATCTGCCGGGGTAATACGACACCGTGATATCGTCGAACGTGAGGTTTGTGCCGCTAATTTGGAAAACCCGTTCTTCGTCGAGCCGACTGATGAGCGCAGGGTCGTTCCGCTTGGATTGTAAAGTGAGGAGAAGGCTCTTTCCCTTTGAAAAGCTGAGGTCCAGAAGGCGCGGGTCCTCCCCCGTCGCCCTGAGCTGCGAAAACGCTTATAGCGGCTATCATCCCGCCGTCCACTGCCGCTCTTCAGATTTACCTGCATTACCTCCATTATATTCTCGGAAGGTCCGTGAAAATGAAAATCAAGGAAATTTGATTGGTTATGCCCCATAAAATGGAAAGTCCCGGTTTACCCAACGCCCTGTTCTATGGTATGCTAATCCACAGACAGGAGGTCGCCCGCGCGGACGGGCGGCGCATTTGGATAAACCGGGGTGAACATTATGGAAAACAGAAGGCCGAGAATTCTCGTGCTTGAAGACGAAACAGGTATTCTTGAGGTTCTGGTTCGCCATCTGGAGGGTCAAGGCTATGAGGTTCGGGCGGCGCGGACTTTGAGCGAGGCGAAAAAGGCCGCTCTCAGCTACCCGCCTGACCTTGCGCTGCTGGACGTTATGCTGCCGGACGGCTCCGGCTTTGATTTCTGCAAGCAGCTGCGGGAGATCAGCACAGCGCCGGTTATTTATCTCACCAGCCTCAGCGAAAAGGATAACATCCTTCGCGGGCTGACTGACGGGGGCGACGATTACATGATAAAGCCCTTTGATATCGATATACTGTCCGCGCGGGTCATGGCTCAGCTTCGCAGGACGGGACTGTATGGTGCCGGTCGGATCGACATGCCGCCTCTTTCGATCAATCTTCAGAACGGGACGGCATCGCTGACCGGGCGGCCCGTTTCCCTGACGCAGAAGGAGCTGCAGCTTCTGGCCTATCTTGTCAGCCACGCGGGCCGCGAGTGCCCCGCCGCGGAGCTGTATGAGGCGGTCTGGGGTGCGCCCAGCAACAGCTCCACACATACGGTGACCGCGCATATCTCCAGTATACGAAACAAGCTTGAACTCGATTACGACAGTCCGTTTGAAATCCGCGCTACGGCAGGGAAGGGCTACATGTTTCTGAAAACTCTGTATGAATAGGCAGCGTAAAGCGCACGCAGGTCCCTATACCTGGGCTGCTTTCCGCACTGATCACGCCGCCGTGAGCCTCGATGATGTGGCGGCAGATAAATAGTCCCAGACCCGTTCCGGTGTTAGTGCCGGTGCGGGTCATTTTTTTGCCCGTACCATTGCGCGTAAACAGGGCCGGCAAATCTTCCTCGGCAATCCCGTCCCCGGTATCGCTCACGGATACCTCCATATAGCCGTCCTTTTCCTCCGCGGACAAATCGATGTGCCCGCCGCGGGTAAAGCGCATGGCGTTGCTGAGCAGGTTGAGTATCACCTGACGCACCCGGTCGGGGTCCGCCGAAACCATGGGCAGCCCATCGGGCAATGAAAGCCGTAGCCTGTTGCTGTTTTTGTTGAGCATGCCGAAATATGTTTCCGCGGTCTGCTGAATGACTTCTACAATTGAAACCTTCTGCAGCGAGATCGGCATACGGCCCTCGTCGATGCGCGTCAAATCCAGCACCTGACCGATCATGAGGGCCATGCGCTCCGTTTCCTCGCATATCAACCTCATGTGCGACGAAAGTTCCCCGTCCCGTTCACAATCCGGAAGAAGCTCCCTGCGCGCCTGTTGCGCGTATCCGGAAATAACGGTCAGCGGAGTTTTCAGTTCATGAGTCACGTTGCCAAGAAACTCCGTTTTCATTCGATCCAGCCGCTCAAGCGCGGCGTTTTCGGCGGCCAGGCGCCGCTCGGCCTCCTTTGCTTCATTGAGCACGCGGGTACTCATCATCAGAAGGGAGACGGTCTGCACAACCGCAAAAATTAGCATCGCCGCCTCTGAGACAGGCGCGTTGACTCTTGAGTCGCCAAATATGTCGCTGTACATAATGATGTCGCCGACGGCGGCAAGGTAAAACACGACGATGCCGAACAGAACGGCCGCCTGCTCACGGTTGGGCCGGCGCATCTGCCACATCAGCACGGCTATTCCCGGAACAATGCTTCCCACAAGCAGAATCTGGTAATACTTAAGCAGGGCGGTATAGACAAGAGAATCCCACAGCACGATGCAAAATCCATACAAAATGGAGGAAACGATGGCTATCAGCCAAACGATATGAAGGAAGCGGCCCCTGACATAGGGGCGTAGATACAGAGACAGGAAGATTGTCAAAAGAACCATACTGAGGTACTCCAGCATAAATGAGAGGTTGCCCGGTATTCGGAAATAGGTCCACGCCTGGCTTTGCAGGCATTCCCGAAGTGCCATCGAAAGGCAGGCAAGAGCAAAAAAGAGCGTTTCCGGCGTGCGCGTCATAAACAGGTAAACACTCAAAAGTAAAACTGCCGCACATAGAAGCGCACCCATGACCAACAGCCCCTTTTCGCGCAGGCTCAGCCCGAAGAGGCCCTGATAATCCGGAAAGCTGACGTTCAGCGTGGCCAGAGAAGCGCCGCCTTTTGCGTGGTAAAACTGGGAAGTATCCAGAATTACATCAATTTTGCCGTTCAGTGCAACCGCTCTGCAGCTAATGTTATTCTCCCAAACCACGGTGTTCTGCTTTGACGTTCCCGGGACGCCGCTCTGCGCGGCAAGCGTTCCGTTTACATAGACGCGCATAGCATGCCGTCCGGAAAGCCGAAAGCTTAGCGTATATACCTCGCTGTTGTCCGGGAGTAGCAGAATAAAGCGCTGTGAAAGATAATCACTCCGCTTTGCCTGATACTCAGACTTACTGACCGGCGCGGCGGAGTCGACCGTTTCCGGCGTCAGCAGGATGTCGGGATAATAGCTGTTACCTGGAGGCAAAACGGCCACGGTGTGCGCCGTATCCGTCATGCGGGTAAGATTATATACACCGGCGCGTTCCGTAACTACAATGCTTTTGGGGCGGCTTCCGAGCTGCTCCGGCAGCCTTACGAGAAGCATCAGCGCCAACACCGTAAGGACCGCGGCAAGCAGCAGCGGTCCTACGCTCAGCGTTTTTCGCCGATTAATAATTGTCTCCACCCACTCCCTGTGTTATCATTTCCAATTTATACTAAAGCGTGGGATATTTACAGTGTGCCGGAGCATTTGCTTCCAAACAACAAAAAGGAGGCCGGGTCTAAACCAACGATCTCTTTTCCATTATTACTCAAACTGCCGCAGTCCTGCTATCTGGGAAACCGGAAGCGAAAAAACAATCGAACCCGCCGGACTGTCCGGACCCGCCTGCTTGACAATGCTTCGGATAATATCCGCCTTCTCCGACGCGCCGGAAACGATGAAAACCATTTCCTTTTCGCTGACGAGAGACAGCCCATAGAATTTTTCGGCCTTTTTTGCACCGGTACCCTTTGCATGGACAACTGTCCCGCCCAGCGCGCCGGCGGAACGTGCGGCATCCATGACCCGTTCGGTGTGGCCCTCATTGGCGATAACAACTATCATTTCATGCTCAAATGTCACCTGCGGGGACTGCTTGTCCGGCACGGCGTCTCCAGATAAGAAAGCCAAGGTTTTCCCCCCTCCAACACTTTTTATAGGAATAGACAGGATGATGCCTTTTCCCGGATAATCGATATACAGGCGCTTCCGGACAGCCAAAATTAATTGCTTTGTCCGCTCAGAGTTTGCTATCGTGATGACGACACATTTCTCAGTGGACTCCAATCCATATAAATCCAAAAGCTTTTTTGCCGCGGTTCCTCTGCCCAGCACCTTTAGGGTGATAGGAAGCTCATGCTCCGTGCACAGCGCCGCCATCTCGGTGCCCTTGTCGCGGTTGACAAAGGAAACCACATAGTTGAGTTCCAATCAGATCGCCTCCCAAAGCTCGATAACGGCAAGCTCGTCATATTGCCCGACGGCTGCAGCAAGCTCCGCCTTGCCGGACTTATACACATAGATCATGCCCATAATTTGTATGGTAATCAGCGGCATCATCGCGACCATCGCAACCAAACCGAAAGCGTCGGTCAGAACATTTCCGCCCAGTGCGCTGCTTGCTCCAACCGCGAGAGGGAGCAAAAAGGTCGCCGCCATAGGACCCGAAGCTACGCCGCCGGAGTCGAAAGCGATAGCCGTAAAAATGGGCGGGACAAAGAAGCTCAATACCAGCGCGGCAAGATAACCGGGAAGCAAAAACCACAGAATAGGGATGCTTGTCAAAACACGCAGCATCGCCAGCCCAACCGCCGCCGAGATTGCGACAGACAGGCTAAGTCCCATGGCCTTGGCAGAAATAGCGCCCGAGCTGATTTCCTCCACCTGCTTATTTAGCACATGAACGGCAGGCTCGGCCGAAATCACAAACCAGCCCATCAGCATCCCCAGCGGGATCAGCAGATACCGCCTCCAGCCCAGAGTCAGCTCTCCGCCCAGTATGGCGCCGAGCGGAGAAAAGCCAACGTTTACACCCGTTAGAAACAGCACAAGCCCAAAATAGGTATAGATGATACCGATCAGTATCCTTTGCACAAGGTGTCTTTCCAGCCTTAATGCCGCGAACTGGAAAATCAAGAAAAAAAGCGCAATCGGTGCCAGAGCCGATAAGACCTCCCACATATATTTGGGCAGGGCGGAAAGATAGCTCAGGCCGATTTCCGCCGTATCCGTATAGCTGGAAACAACGGCTGCACCGGCGCTTTCACTTGAGCCGGAATTAATGAAGCCCAGGGCCAATACAGCCACGATCGGGCCGATGGAGGAAAGCGCCACCAGACCGAAGCTATCCTCCTCCGCCTTTTTGTCGCTTCGCACGTTTGCAACGCCGACTCCCATAGCCATGATAAATGGAACTGTCATTGGGCCGGTTGTGACTCCGCCCGAATCAAAGGCGACACTCAAAAAGTTTGCGTCGGAGAGGAATGAGAATATGAAGACAAGAGTATAGAAGCCAATCAGCAGCCATTTCAGCTGAACTCCGAAAAGGATACGAAGCATGCTGACGGCCAGAAAAAAGCCTACGCCGCAGGCAACGGTTATAATCAAAACGGCAGTATCAATATGTGGAACATTCGTCGCCAGCACCTGCAGATCCGGCTCCGAAACGGTTATCATTACGCCAAGTACAAAGCTCAGCAAAAGAATTACCCACAGCTTTTTCGTTTTCGTGATTTTTGTACCGATATGACTGCCAATCGGAGTCATCGCAATGTCGGCGCCCATGGTGAAAAGTCCCATGCCTCCAATCAGCAGAACCGCACCGATAATAAAAGACAGCATGATATCTGGGCTCACGGGAACAGCAGTGAAGCAGATAGCAAGAACAAGTAGCAGGACCGGCAAAATAGATGTTACAGCCTCTCTTATCTTGTTGCTCAGGTTGTTGACGTGTTCCATTTTTTTCATGGCAATCCTCCAATCATTGGATGGATGTCGGCACCGACCCTGTCTTTTATAAAAAGCAAAAACCCTCTTCCGATAACGCTCGAAAGAGGGTTGAATACAAAAAACCGCAGGTTAACAAGAATTAAAAAATTATGCACAAAGCAGCGCGCAATGGGGCGAAAACCACGTATTCATTCCGACATCTCCGAGTTTTGCCATTTCCGGCGATTTTTCGCGGTGGCAATACAAATATTATGATTTTATTATATCAGCAAAATAATGCGAGTTCAAGTACAAATTCGGTCCATAAGACTAGTATTCCATTTCGCTTGAGCTGGCATTTTCACGGTGACCCCTATGATGAACAGGCTTTAAGACATTACGTAGCAGCCCCGCCGCGGAGAACCAGTATCAGTAAAAAAGTTAATAGAACGCAGAAGAATCTGTATATCATTACTTGCAGGAATAATTTCTGCGTTTTATAATTAAAGACAGTCTTATCAGCACGCAGAACAGCTTTTTGCCGATATTATATAGAAATTGGAGAAAATATGTCCGGGCCGGCATTCATGCTTCACAAAAGCCGCACGGCGCTCCGGACGAAGAAAAGCAGTACTCGCAGCCTGACGGGCAGCGGGCTGTCAAGGAGGCGATGGACCAGTGAATGTCCTATCGGAAATTGAATTACATTATTCAGAGAATATATGCCGTCTTGCATCCGAAATACATAAAAATCCAGAGCTCAGTATGCACGAGACTCTGACTACGGCTCTCATAACCAAAACTCTGCAGTCGCTGAATATTGAGATACTGGACATCGGCCTTGAAACAGGCGTAGCTGGACTCCTAAGCACAGGTAAATCAGGCCCTACAATCGCCTTGCGCGCAGATATCGACGCAATCAACCAAACAGAGCAAACCGACAGGGAGGATAAGTCCCGGTTTCCTGGCATTATGCATGGCTGCGGTCACGATACGCACACTGCCGGTCTTCTCGGTGCGGCAATGCTACTGTCGTCAATACGCAGCAGACTCGCCGGTGATGTGGTATTTTTGTTTCAGCCGGCGGAGGAGCCGCTCTCCGGTGCCCGGTATATGATAGAGCATGGCTTGTTTGATAGGGTCAGACCCAAGGCCCTGTTCGGCTTGCACAACTACCCGGAAATACCGGTTGGAAGCATAGGCGTAAAACTCGGCCAGCTAATGTCCTTTAAGGATGAGTTCACAGTTATCATACACGGAAGCGGTGGGCACAGCAGCATGCCGGAAAAAAACATCGATCCTATTCTTCCAGCCGCGGCCATAATACAAGCGCTGCATTCTGTCGTAAGCCGGAACGTCAGCCCACTCAAATCGGCAGTCCTTTCCGTGTGTTATATCAATGCCGGAACGCCCGCCAACCTTGTCGTCAACGAAGCGGTAATAAGCGGTAATTTGCGTACTCTTGACCCTGAAGTCAGAGACAGAGCCTTGGAGCGAATACGGCGAATATGTACCGACATTGCTTCCGGCTATGAATGTACCGCAGACCTGCAGCTGAATGTAAAGGCCCTTGGTGTCATAAACGGTCCGGATATGTATCAGCTTGCACGCCGGGCGGCAACTGCAGTTTTCGGAGAGGATCATATCGTTGACCCCCCTGTAAGCCTTGCTTCCGAGGATTTTTCCATGTACGGCAGATATGTACCGTCATTTTTTTATTTTCTGGGTTCGGGGACACCTGGGAAACCGGTATATTCCTGGCATAACGCACGTTTTTGCGCGGACTCGCACACTCCGGTTTTCGGTGCGGCGCTTCTCTCGCAGTCGGTCCTGGTTGCTCAGGACATCGATATAGACCTGTCTGGCGATAATCCTCTGAATTAGAATAGTTCTTTCCGTAATACTCAAAATAATTATGGCAAGTGCCACAATTAACACTCTATCGCAAGGACTCTCATAATCCTTTGTTTTGCTCATATCCAAAAAGTACTTAGCAGTATTCGTAAAATCCCGGCTGAAAAGCATCCCCATGAAAAGCAAAAAAGCCTGGAAGATAATCCGCTTAATAAAAAACCCTGTATTCTTAAAGAATACAGGGTTTTTACTCTTTGCCTTATTGGGAAGCAATATTTGTAGCGTCAAAATAGCGGTATGGTTATTCCTGCCCCCTTAACTCATACCTCAAGCATAAGCATTTTCTATCGCGTGCTGACAGTCACAATCATATTCGTCAGGAATGGCCCTTATCGTTTCAGCCAGCAGAGATTGCAGTGTTCCAAAACGTGCTGACATAGTTTCCGCAACTTCTCCCAATGTGATCGCATTATCGGATATGCCCGCGGCCATATTTGATACAACGCCTATGGAACAGTAACACATTCCGGCTTCACGCGCGAGAACCACTTCGGGATATCCGGTATGTCCCACCAAATCTCCTCCCAGCATTTTCAACATATTTATTTCGGCTGCGCTTTCGAAACGAGGGCCCTCCATACAGCAATAGGTTGCTCCTTTTTTAACTTGTAAGCCCGTTTTGTTTGCCGCATTAAGTAGAATCCGGCCTATATTTCCGCAATATGGATTAGTAAAATCCAAGTGGGGTATCGGCTTGGACTCGTCATCCTCATAAAACCTTGCCGGTCTTGCTTTTGTAAAATCCAAAAACTGCTCCAGAAGAACAAAATCGCCCACCTGAAAATTCTGATTCATAGAGCCGCTGCACGCGGTCGCAATAACTGCTTTCGCTCCGAATTCCCTCAGAGCGAACATATTAGCCCTGAAATTAATTCTATTTGGGGCTATGCTGTGCTTTTCTCCGTGACGTGTGATGAAAGCCACGCTCTTTCCGCCCAGAATTCCGACTTTCATGGTAACTTCTCCGAACGGAGTATCGATAACGCGCTTCTCAACATTCTCCAGACCCGGAAGATCATATATGCCGGTTCCTCCGATTATTGCGATTTTACTGCTCATTTCAATCGTTCTCCAGATCATATAGTTCTTTAAGCTTTCTCAGGCTGTCTTTATATGGGGGATAGGCAATTCCGACTTCTGTTACGATCCCCGTGAAATAGGCAGAGGGAGTTACGTCAAAGCAATAATTTATGACAGGCGCATCGGGCAGCGTTATCAGCTGGCCGTTTATTTTGCGTACCTCGTCGGGGTCCCTTTCCTCCACAACTATTTCACTGCCGGAGTCTATCGAGAAATCAATCGTATCGACCGGGCAGAAAAGGTAAACCGGAAGTCCGTGGGCTTTTGCGGCAAGACAGAGAGAGTATACGCCGATTTTCGCCGCGGTATCCCCGTTTGAGGCGACGCGGTCCGCTCCGATAAACACCATGTCAATCATACCCTTCTGCATGAGATATGCTGCATGATTATCAGGAATCAAGGTATAAGGTACTCCCATTCGGTCAAGGTCGTATGTGTTGAGCTTTGCTCCCTGCAGGCGCGGACGGGTTTCGTCGGTATAAACATGTACGCGCTTTCCCTGCTTCATAGCGGTATATACGGCTCCCATGTTGAGGCCGTAATCAACAGTGCAAAGAGGGCCGGTGCTGCAGTGCGTCGAAATATTTGCGCCCTCTTTGGGTATGATGCTCGCTCCGTATTCGGAAAGGCGTTTTGATGCATCCACTTCATGATCCGCCATTTTGGTTGCCTTCTCCAATAGAATCCTAAGCAGTTCATCGTATGAGGCACCGCCATTCTTTTTTGCATAATCCCACATGAGGTTTACTGCCCAGGATAGATTTGTCGCGGTGGGACGCACGCCGATCAGATACGGGCAGGCGCTTTCAAGAGCTTGCAGCGCCGCCGTGGTATTCTTGTCTGTCGTGTTTTTTACGGCAGTCACGACCCCGTAAGCTCCCGCTACTCCTATTGCAGGCGCTCCTCTTACACGAAGCTTGTATATGGCCTCTCCGATTTTTTCAACTGTATCCAGCTGAATAACTTTAAACTCATCTGGCAGTAATGTCTGATCTATAATATTAACTGTGTCGTTTTCCCAGAAAATTGTTCTCATTGCTTTTCTCCTTGTAGTGTTAATCCAGACTGTCCCCGCTGCTGCTGTTTCTGATACGGTGGAGCGGGAATTTGAACGTCTCGGTAAAGTAATCTCTGACGTATGCTACAGCCCGTCCGTTTTGATCGCACAGAACCGATTCCATAAGAAGCAGCGGAGAGTTCTGCGGAATTTCTAACAATTTTGCGATTTCGCTGTCGGCGGCCTTGGGACTCACCCAGCCGTTTGAGTGCCTGATGTTTATACCGCGTTTTTCAAGCATTTTAAAGCTTGAGGCTTCAAAGTCCTCAGCATGCACATCCGGAAGCAGGTTACATGGGTACACGGCGAGTTCAAAAACAATAGGCTTATCATCCGCCGTAAACACCCTTTGAACTTCGTATACAGGCTCCAGCTCTGATATCCCCAGTAACTCCATGTGCTTTTTTCTAGGCCTTGTAATCTCCAGCTTTATGTGCCGGATATTGGCGGTGTAGCCGTTCTGCTGAATCAAAGCAGTCAAGCTCATATACTCGTTCATTCCGTAATTTATGGTTTTCTCACATATAAAGGAACCAACTCCGTGAATACGGTTCACATAGCCAGCGTAAACCAGCTCTTGTATGGCCTCACGAACCGTGGATCGGCCTACTCCTAGCTGTGCGGCAAGCCCCGGCTCGGACGGAAGCTTTTGACCGGCGGGCCATTCGCCTGTTTCTACCTTATTGCGGATGTATTCAACAACACTGTCAGATACTCTTTTTTTCATACTTTTTCCTTCTGTTCATTTTGATGTAATACGGCACCCCAACCGCCGCTGGCGCGGATACGCGACCGGCCATTCGGCTGCTGATCACGACGACCGTTAAGATATAAGGAATCATCTGAATCAATTGAGTATATTTTACCACAGATTGTAAGCGAAGTTGAAGTGCTTCCATAAAACCGAATAAAAGTGCCACGGCTGTCGCTGAAATTGGATCCCATCCGCCGAAAACGAAAGCCGCAATAGCTATATAGCCTTTCCCGTCGGTCATGTTTTGAGAGAAAAAGCTCAACTGTCCGATTGAAAGGCACGCTCCACCCAAACCCGCAAGCATGCCGGACAGGATAACGCAGCCATAGCGAATTCCACAGGCGTTCAATCCAAGGCTGTCAAGTGCCTCTGGGTGCTCGCCCGCTGCCCGAATACGTGTCCCCAGGGGCGTCTTATAAAGCACGACCCAGCTCAAAATAAGGATCAGGACGAGCAGATAAATAAGAACATCCTGTTCAAATATCTTGTTAATGACAGGAATTTGCGAGATGCCCGGCAGCTTTAGAGTCTGGAAATTTGCCACAGACGCGGACTTTCCCTTATCGCCCCAAATCTTGCTCAAAAGCACCGTAGTAAGGCCGACGGACAGCATATTGACTCCAATTCCGCAAACGATTTGATTTGCCCTGAACCGGATTGAAAACACAGCATGGATTAAGGCTATTAACGCTCCTCCAAAACAGGCAAACAGCAGGCCGATCCATGGACTGCCGGAACAATAGGAGCCCAGCACAGCAAAAAACGCACCTGAGAGCATCATGCCCTCCAGACCCAAGGCCGTTATACCTGAACGTTCGGAAAAGCATCCGCCTATAGCGGCATAGGCTATCGGTGAGGCTAACCGGATGCTGGATGCCAGAAGCAAGGCAATAGTAGTCAGTATTTTCATTTCACCCTCCTCTTTCTCAGGCGGAATGCGGAAATCAGAGCGGGGGCCGAAACCATAAGGACGATAATTGCCTGAACCACCTCGACGAATTCCGAGGCAATGCCGGTCGTTCTAGTCATAACCATACCTCCGCAGCCCAATACGGCGAACAGGACACTTCCGAACAAGACTCCCAGAGAAGTATTTCCTCCGAGAATCGCAACTGCAATTCCGTTATAGCCTATACCAGTGGCAAATTCCTGAATAAAGCGGCCATAGGTGCCCATAACCTCCAGAACGCCGCCCAAACCGGCAAGCGCGCCGGAAATCAGCATTGCCAGCAGCTGAGTCCGCTGAATAGGTATACCGCAGGCCTGCGCCGAAAGGGGATTGGTACCCGTTGCCTCCAGCTCAAAACCGAGAGCCGAGCGCTTGAAAAATACTTGGATGATTATCAGAGCGAATATGGCTATCAGAATCGCCCACGTTAGCTGATTTTTGGGGAAAATTCGCGCTATCCTTGCCGAGCTTTGCAGGATTTCGCTTTCCGGCGTCATGCCTTCCGCTTTGAACGGATAATTCACCATAAAATTCGTCAGCAGTATGGCAACGTAGTTTAGCATGATTGAAGTTACAAACTCATGCGCGTGCCGTTTGAGCTTCAGAATAGCCGGAATATAAGCCCAGAGCGCTCCGCCAAGCGCACCGGCCGCCATAACTAGTGGAATATGTATTATCGCAGGAAGCCCCTTGACATATATTCCAACAAGAGCTCCGGTGAATGCCCCTATGTACAACTGCCCTTCGATGCCGATATTGAATACTCCGCATCTGAAAGCAACCGCCGCCGCAAGCCCGCTGAAAATAAGCGGCGTGGTTTTCAGCAACACCTGCAAGATTCCGCTTTTTGACCCCAGTGCTCCGGAAAGCATCGCGCCATAGCTGCTGATAGGGTTATAACCGCTGATTAAAAGGAAAAGCCCTCCGATTACCACTGCAATCAGCAATGCAAATATGGGAGAAAAGTTAATTTTTTTAATCAGCTTGTTCAACTTGCATTTCCTCCCATATATTTTCCGATTTCTTTTTCTGTAAAAGCACCCTCCTCACGTTCAGCTGCAATTCTGCCTTCATAAATAACGCCGATTCGGTCGCTCATTTCTATGATCTCATCAAGATCTGCGGAAATTAAAAGTATGGCAACACCTTTATCACGCATCTCCAACATTTTTTTGTGGATCAGGTCGGCAGCACTAATGTCCACGCCTCTGGTCGGATTGGAGATTACCAAAAGCTTTGCTCCTCTTGAAAACTCGCGTGCAATGACGGCTTTTTGCTGATTGCCGCCTGAAAAATCTCTGGCGTTTAGATTAAGATTATCCGGTCTGACATCAAACTCGACCATCAGATTCTTGGCAAACAGATCGATTTTTTTCCAATTTAATATCTTGATCACCCTGCCGCTGAAAAAACCTGCTTTTCTTTGGCTGCCAAGCAAAAGGTTCTTAGGCATTACTTTTTCCAGCATCAAGCCTCGGCTGTGGCGGTCGGCGTGTACGAAAGCCACGCCCGCATCGAGAATTTCCCGGGTCGTCATTCCCTTTATGGGTTTTCCAAACAGGCGAGTATCACCCTGCCAATTTGTCTCAATGCCCGCCAGAACATCAATAAGCTCTTTCTGGCCGTTTCCCTCAACTCCGGCTATTCCGTAAATTTCCCCGCAGTATACGTTAAGCTGAACATCGGAAAGGCGCTCGACACCCATTTTATCTTTAAACAACAGTTTCTCTGTCTGTAGGGCAAGTTCGCCTGCTTTGTGTTTTTCTTTTGTTATAGGCGAGATTCTGTGGCCCACCATGAGCTCGGTCAGTTCTTCCGAAGATGTCTCTTTTGTACTGCGGACGCCGACCATCTTGCCGTTTCTTAATATATAAACCCTGTCCGAAATAGCCATTGTCTCTTTAAGCTTATGTGTAATTATAATTATGCTCTTGCCGCTGCTCCGCAGCTTCTCTATGGTTGCGAACAGCTCATCTGTCTCCTGGGGCGTCAAAACGGCTGTCGGCTCATCCAGAATAAGCAGCTCAGCACCTCTGTACAGCGCTTTTATGATCTCGACCCTTTGCTGTCCTCCGACAGACAGTTCGTTGACGAAGTCCTCCGGATCTACCTTGAGACCGTATTCTGCGGATAACTTACGGACTTCCTCGTTTGCCTGCCTGGTTCTGGTAAGAAAAAAGTGCGTTTTTTCCTTACCAAGCATTATGTTGTCGGAAACTGTGAGCGTCGGGATCAGCATGAAGTGCTGATGTACCATCTGTATCCCCAGCGAAATAGCATCCTTGGGGCTTGATATTTCCACAGGCTCTCCTTTATAGAGAATCTGTCCTTCATCGAGACTGTGCATTCCATACAGCGTATTCATAAGAGTGGTCTTACCCGCACCATTTTCGCCAAGCAGGCTTACCACTTCCCCCGGATAACACATGAAGTCGACCTGATCATTTGCGGTTAAGCCGCCGAAGCGCTTGGTAACTTTTCGCATCTCAATTAAAGGTACCATTGTTTTCTCCATATCTGTGGCAGGCTTTGTGAAAAACCTGCCACACATTTTTCAGCTTATCAGCTCTGATGGTGACCGTACTGCTCAATAAAAGCGTCAACCTCTTCCGTGGTCGAAGGAACGACAAGCTCCCCGCTGGCCATTTTTTCTGTCAATTTGTCGACCGTATCGGTAATACTTGAATCGAGCTTGGCATTACTTCCTTCCGTCGTGATTTCCACAGCACCTTCCGAAGCTCCGTATAAATGCACGCCGCCTTCAAACGTTCCGTCGATAGCAGCCTGGCAAAGTTCATAAACGGATTTATCAACGCGACGGACCGAGCTTGCAATGATGTTATCCGCGCCCAAAGCATTCTGGTTGCCGTCGCAGCCCAGCGCATAACGCCCCGCTTCCTTTGCAGCTTCAAACACACCGAGTCCGGAGCTTCCGGCAGCCTGCCATACGATATCGGCTCCATTATTATACATACTCATCGCAAGCTCTTTAGCTGTCTGCGGGTCCGTGAAGCTTCCCACATAAGAAACGTCTACTGTTATATCGGCATCCACATACTTCGCGCCGCACATATAGCCGGCAACAAAGGTTCTCAGAAGGGGATTATCCATTCCGGCAACCACTCCGATGTGGTTATCGCCGGACATGCCGGGCAGGCTGTTCTGCTTTGCGACAAGTGCCGCTAATGCTCCTATCTGGAAGGCGTTTTCCTGATTTTTCACAGTGACCGAAGCTACGTTTTCATTATCTACAGTACTGTCGATTAAAACGAATTTCTGATCCGGAAAATTGGCCGCAATCTCCGCAAGAGACTCTGCGTGTTCATATCCGACGCATATAATAGCTGAATAATCGCCGGCTTCAGCAAATTGCTGCTGCAAGGTCTGGATGTCAGATTGCTGTTTCGGTTCAACTACATCCACCTGAACCGTACCGTCTGCAAACATTTTTGTTCCGGCATATGCCAAATCGTTAAATGACTCGTCCCCAAGTCCGCCAAGTCCGGTTATCAGGCCGATTTTTGGCACCTCTTGATTTGTTGCTGATGCTTTCTGCCCAGTCTCGCCCTTTGTCGACGCACAGCCTGCGGCAACAATCAGCAAAACCAAGGCCATCACCAGAGCCAGGACTTTTTTCACCCTAATCATACTTTCCTCCTTGATATGTCATACATTAGTTTTATAGTTGTCTGACAACTATTCGTATTTTATATATAACACGCAACATAGAAAATTGCAACTAGGGAATGTTCAAAAATAATAATGCAGTTTTTATACAAATTACTGTTAACCTACACAATTTCGTCGAGCATCTGTATGCAAACTCTGCTATATCAATAATTTAACATTTACTATTTTTTGACCAATTACTTGTTTATGCTCTTCCAGCGCTTTTAGCCCATGCAGGGGGAGAATTCTTTCCTTTTTTCCATAGGATTGCCACAACGCTTCCGCGCAGTTCCCAGTCCAGGAATTTGTCCGCCTATTAAGAGCGGTTTTCATCAACGCGGGTCAGCTTTTTTATCTTATATGCACTTAATTGCCTTTTCGAGTAGTTATTCATCTTTGTTAAAAATTTAATTCAGTATTATTTATAACATATTGCTATAATAATTTTATAAAATGACAATATATTTTCATTTTATAAAATTATATTTGACTTTCGCTCTGAACTGAACTAGATTAAGAATATAAAAAGCTAATTTTTAAGGTGTGAATAAAAATGGAATATGAGCAGATTCAGCTGCGGAGACAAAGTGTCCTTCAATTAATTAAATCAAAAAACGTCACAACGATTGAAGAAATCATTACACAACTAAATTTATCCGATTCTACTGTAAGAAGAGACATTAAATGGCTGGAGGAGAAAAAAGAGATTTCTAGGTTTCACGGCGGAGTCTCCCCGGTTAATAATGAATATGATGTATTTGAGGTACGAAACAAGCTCTTCGTTGAAGAAAAAGAGATTATCGCCAACTATGCGGCGTCCTTTGTCGAAAATAACGACATAATATATATCGGCGGCGGTTCCACCATGGTCCGTTTGGCCGCCGCTCTCGCCAAAAGGACCGAACTCAGCAATGTCATGGTGGTGACCTCCACAATGAATGTCGCAGCTATGCTCGCTGGCCGCAGAAAACAGTTTAAGGTTGTTGTGCTTGGCGGCGAGCTGCTGTATATGGATGAATGTATCGTCTCAAGATCAACCCTTGACGCCACAAAACAAATCAATTATACAAAGGCATTCACGGGCGTTCACGCGCTGACTCCGACTCGCGGCGTCAATCAGGTGAGTCCAGAATTAGCCGAGCTAAACCAAATCCTTCTAGAATGCGCGAAAAAGAATTACCTGCTTACGGATCATTCTAAATTTGGCCAGATTGGCCCATATAACGCCTGCAAGATCAGCGATGTAGATGCCGTTATTGTTGACAGGCACCCCAGCGTGGATAAGGACATGGAAGGCTTCGACGATATGCAAAGAAAAATTATACAGCTATGACTGAGGATTAAACGTTTATTAAAGAGCATGAGGTTTTCTTATACCTAGAAGTGAAAATATATTTTCATATTATGAAATAATATTCATATTTTAGGCAATCGGCAAAAACTGCTCTTCTCGACGTGGTTATTTTTATAAATAACCCTAAAACTGTATCTGCAGCGTGAATTTTTAGTTTATAAGCTGAACAAGTATTAAACATGGAGGGAAAACGTATGTCCAGAAAGCTGATTTTAGCACATGACTTGGGTACGAGCGGCGACAAGGCTTGTTTGTTTGACATCACTGGCGACTTCCTTGCCGAGGCTTACTACACTTACAAGACCTACTATCCTGCCGAAAACTATGTGGAGCACGATCCTAGGACTTGGTGGGAGGCCGTCGCCAATTCTTCCAAGGATGTTATACAAAAGGCCGGTGCATCGCCGGAAGATGTTAAAGCAGTCTCATTTTCTGCTCATGGAATGGGCGTAATTCCCGTTGACAAAAGCGGTGAGCTCTTAGTGGACAGAGTTATGATATGGAATGATACCAGAAGTACAAAAGAGGCAAAACACATTATAGAAAGGACCGGCGAACGCGAGCATTACGAAAAAACCGGAAACAGCTTTGATCTGGCTTTATATCCAGCATCCAAAATCCTCTGGATCAAGCGCAACATGCCGGATGTCTACAAAAAGACCTATAAGTTTTTGAGCACTAAAGAGTATCTGATCAACAAAATGACCGGTATGATCAAATACACCGATTACGGTGAATCCGGTATGAGCGGGTTATTTAACCTCAACACCCATCAGTGGGATGCCGAACTGCTGAACGTCTCAGAAGTTGATGAGGAAAAGCTTCTCATCCCAACAGACGGTACGCAGGTCATGGGCGGACTCACCAAAGCGGCGGCCGAAGAGATGGGCCTTTGTAAGGACACGCCGGTCGTTCTCGGCTCGTGGGACAACTACGCATGTGCAACAGGCGCCGGCGTCAGGAGCGGCAGCATGGCCGTCTGCCTAGGCACTGCCGGATGGATCGGCATAAACCACAGTAAGCCGATAATGACACCGGACAGCATGACCAATGTGGTTTATGTGGGCAACGGCACTTATTTTACAAGCGTTCATTCCCATTCGGCAGGCGCATCATACGACTGGGTCATAAACAAGCTGTGTACTTACCTGCAGAATAATGAGAATCCCCTGAAGCTGGCCGAGGAACTTGCCTCCAAGGTGCCCGCCGGTTCCGACAAGCTGTTTTTCCTCCCTTCCATGTTTGCGGGAAACACTTTCTATTCAAGCTCCGCTCTGTGCGGTTCTCTGGTTGGAATGAAGATGCTGCAGGACAACGGCCATATCATACGCGCAGCAATGGAAGGCGTCGGCTTTGATCTTATGATGGGGTCCGACCTGTTCCGTCGTGAAGGCGCGATGCCCGATATGTGCAATTTGATCGGTGGCGGAGCCAACAGCACATTATGGGGACAGATCATAGCAAGTATGTTTGGTTCAAGCATGATGCGCCCTAAAAATCTGCAGTATATCGGGGCTCTCGGCGCGGCTCTGTTCGCGGGCGTTGGAACCGGGATGATCAAGGATTTTGAGATGGCCGCCCAAATAACGAAATCGGAAAACATCTCCCTTCCTAATCCATCCGAATCCGCAGTGTATCAGAAATTGCTTCCCGTATATAGGCGTTTTTATGAACAGCTAATGCCTGTCTATGAGGAGCTACAGGAGATTCAGTTATGAAAAACTAAGTAAGAGGGAACATTATGAAAAGCATCAAACAAACCTCCCCCGGCATAGAAAACAGATCATTAATCGGAAGATTCAAGAACTTCAATGAAGGCGGCGTTCTGCTGGCGTTAGTTCTGCTGTGTCTTGTAATTGGTATTTTTAACCCCGTATTCTTCTCCGGAAAGAATCTGATCAAGGTTCTCAGGCAGTTTTCGGCTGTCGGCATAATCGCCGTAGGCGGCGCTTTCGTTATTGTAACAGGCGGCATTGACCTCTCCGTAGGCAGCTTTATGGCTTTTGGGGCGGTCGGTACATCGATGCTGATTTCAAGCGGCGTCGAGCCGGTGCTCGCACTGCTGATCATGCTGGCACTTTCCGCAATAATGGGTCTTTTGTCCGGACTGGCCATAGTCAAGCTTTCGCTTAACCCTTTCATCGTAACTTTGTCAATGATGTATGTCGTCTCCGGCATTACATATTTGATATCAAACGGCATACCTATAAAATTTAATAATTACCTGAACTTTCTCGGAGGGTCCTGGGCTAACATACCCGTATCAATTTTTGTGATGCTGATCATTATGGTCATCGGCCATATATTGCTCAGCAAGACCGAATACGGCAGAAAAGTATTCGCAGTCGGAGGAAACGCCAATGCCGCAAAGCTTTCCGGCATAAAGGTCGAAAAGATCAAATGCAGCGTATACGCGATGACTGCTCTTCTGGGCTGCCTTACTGGAATAATTTCCGCGGCAAACCTGAATTCCGGCGACGTTTCCACGGGCTCGGGCTATGAGCTGAGCGTTATTGCCGCCTGTGTCATCGGAGGATGCAGTCTTTCCGGAGGTGAAGGGACTATACTCGGGGTATTTTTCGGGGCCGCTGTACTGGGCGTTATCAAGAACGGCTTCGTTCTGCTGAAAATACCCGCATCCTGGCAGACGATAACGATAGGGCTTGTAATAATTCTGGCCTGTACTTTGGATCAGCTGAAGCGCAGGAACAAGTGAGGGATGGTATATGAACAGCATACTGCTATCCGTACAGCATATATCGAAGACTTTTCCCGGCGTTAAGGTTCTTAACAATATTGAAATTGGTTTTAAAAAAGGTACCGTTCACGCTATCGTCGGTGAAAACGGTGCCGGCAAGTCCACCTTCATGAACATTGTTTTTGGTGTCTATCAGGACTATGAGGGCAGTCTCGTATGGGATGGAAAAGAAGTCCGCTTCACCTCTCCCGTCGATGCTCAAAAGCAAGGCATCGCGATGGTCCATCAGGAAAACTCCCTTATTCCCTATCTTTCCGTAATGGATAACGTCTATCTGGGCCATTACCCTAAGAACGGCATATTTATCGACAGAAAGCAGCTCAGAAAACAGGTTGTCGAGCTAATGGAGGAATTGAAGATCAATAATATTTCCCCCGATGTTCAGGTCTATAAACTTTCCTCGGCGCAGAAACAGCTGGTAGAAATAATAAAGGCTCTGTCTCTGAACGCACGGCTGCTCATGCTGGACGAGCCAACTGCGGCGCTTACGACCAAGGAAACTGAAAACCTGATGAGAATAATCGAGATGCTGCGCAAAAAGGATGTGGCAATTATTTATGTATCTCATCGTCTCGAGGAGGTTTTCGCCATATCCGACGAAATCTCCGTACTTCGGGACGGATGTCTGGTTGCAAGCATCCAAAAGGAACAGTTCGATTATGACGAGGTCGTCTTTCATATGATTGGGCGAAATCTCAAAAATGAAACCGGGGAATTCATTGACGAGCGTGACCTGGAGCATAGCGAAGTAGTTCTGGAGGTCAACCATCTGAGCCGCAGAAACGATTTTACCGACATCACGTTTTCAGCGAAACGGGGTGAAATACTTGGATTCGGAGGACTTGTCGGCGCGGGGCGCAGTGAGCTGTTTGAGGCAATTTTCGGTTATGATTGCTATACTTCAGGAGAAATCAGAGTAAACGGACGTAAGGTTACGATAACACACCCGAGTGACGCAATTAAACACAAAATGGCCTTGGTTCCCGAAGAGCGGAAGGTCAAAGGAATTTTCTCCTGCCTTTCGCTTATGGACAACATCAACGTAGCCACCTACAGGGACCTTAAAAACAAGTGGCTTCTGAGCAAAAGAAAAGAATGTGAGTCCGCTAAGGAATATAAGGACAAACTGAAGATAAACACAGCATCCATTTTCAAACAGATCGGGCAGCTTTCAGGCGGCAATCAGCAAAAGGCCATCATTTCGCGCTGGCTGAGGACAAATCCCCAGATTCTCTGTCTGGACGAACCGACTCATGGCATCGATGTCGGCACGAAAGAAGATATTTACCGCATCATCCGCGGACTATCCAATCAGGGAATTACTATACTTCTGATCTCCTCCGAGATGCCCGAGCTCATCCGCCTCAGCGACCGCGTAGTCGTCATGCGTGAAGGAAAATTGCAGCATATTCTGGAGCATGATGAAATTTCTCAGGACAGCATTATGAGATATGCCATGGGGCAAAAACCGTAATAAGGCAGAAATGCTTATTATAAACAAATTGATGGAGGAAAATCGATATGAAAAAAGTTCTGGCTTTGGTTCTATCCCTCGCTTTGCTGTGTACCGTACTCGTTGGCTGCGGAAGTTCATCCGGCGGTGCCGAATCATCCGCGCCTTCTGCCGAAGCTTCACCCAGCAATGCTCCAAGCGCAAGCTCCTACACATATAAGCAGGTCGGCGAAACAACAAACGCCAAAATGGTCGAGCAGGATCCCAGTTCTCCCCTCAAGTTTGCTTTCATCGGCTTTGCCAACAATTCTTATTGGGACCTCATCTATGAAGGCGTCAACGCCGCAAAAGATTTTCTGTCCCAGCACAACGTCACCGTCGATGTCATAAATCTGGGCAGTGACATTAACGCCGACGTAATAAACGACGCGCTCGACTCATGCGAGAGTCAAGGCTATAACGGCATTGTGATGACCTGCTTCGTATCTGGTTGCGAAAACTACATAAACGCCTGCGTAGATTCGGGCTGCCCTGTAGCCATAATCGGCGGAGATGCCGGCGAATGCGGGAGATTCTGCTTTATCGGGCAGAACAACGAAGAGGCCGGCCTTACGGTTGCCAAGGCTATCGATAAAGCTCTCGGCGGAAAAGCCGGAGCAACCTTTGCCTGCATCACCAGCCAGTTCTCAATGACCAACATCGAAACCAAGCGCAATGCCTGCATTGATTATCTTGAATCAAAGGGCTATGTCTGCGTCGGCTCCTATGAAGCCCATGACTCCGCGGACGAAACATATTCCATTACCGAGCAGCTGCTTACCGCCAACACCGATCTCGGAGCGATCTATTGCTGCGCGGGAGGCACATACGGCGCTCCCAAAGCCGTGGAGGATAATGACCGCGTAGATTCCGTCTATGTCATCGGCCATGACGAAACAGAAGAAAACCTCGAATATGTCCGCAAGGGCGAGCTTGACGTGATAGGTCAGAATCCTACAGGCTACGCATTTGATGCTTTCATATATCTTTATAATAAGGCGGTTGCAAATCAGGACCCCGAGCAGGAGGTCATGTCTTCCCTGTCCCAGATCATCGACAAGTCCAATGTTGACGAGCTCTTCCCCGCAAAATAAGGGCCATCCTAGCTTATGAGAACAGCCGGGGGACAGGCCCCCTGCCCCCCGGTATGCGCAATTTTCCTCAAGTATATGGATCAGAACAGCTAGAGGTATTTAATTATGAAGATTGATAAAGTTGATCATATAGCGATTAATACAATAAACATCGAAGAATCTGTCCGGTATTATTCCGATTTATTCGGTTTCAGGGAAACCGACCGCGCGGATATGGGGTCCTGCGTGCTGGTTTATATGCAGATATGCCCCGGCGCTTATCTTGAGCTGTTTGATTTAAAGGGCAATACCGCTGAGGGCGGTACCCCGGAGAATCTGCAGGGTCTCAGGCACATCGCGTTCCATGTGGATGATATAAAAGCTTGGGAAAAAGCTCTGAAGGAAAAGGAAGCGGACTTCGTTATGGAGATTACCCGCATGGAGCAGATAAGAAAGGACGCTATCCTCGTAAGGGATCCGAACGGAGTAATTATTGAGTTGAGTGCTGATTATTAAGATATTTCAATGCGTCGGACGGCTTTCAGCCCGTCCTTAAGAGGCCGGCTTCAGCTTCCGCCGCATTCTAATACTCGAATATAGAAAGAAGGAAAGCGAAATGACAAAAAGAGAAGTCGCACAAATGATTGATATCAGCGCGGTCAGAACGCATCACGGTCTGGCCGACATAGAAGAAATCGTCTCCTATGCCAAAGAATATTCTTTTATAAACGTCCATGTGCTGCCGAATTGGATTTCGACCCTGGCTCCGATGATAAAAGATGTGCCCGACGTATACGTAGGCTCCCCCTGCGGTTTCCCCTCCGGCGGACATTCGACCGAAGTTAAGCTGTGCGAGGCGAGGCAGATGATCGCCGACGGAGTCCAGGAAATGGACATCGTTATGAATGTCGGCCGTTTCAAGTCCGGCCAGTATGATTACGTACTTAATGAAGTCAAGCAGATTGTCGCTTTGAAAAAGGACTATATGAAGACGAAGATATTGATCGAGCTGAATTGCCTGACTAACGACGAGCTTCCCAAAGCATGTGAGATCGTTATGGAGTCAGGCGCAGACTTTCTCAAAACAGGTACAGGATGGGTTCCCGGAAACGCCAACATCGAGCGTATAAGAAAGATCAAGAAGATTGTCGGAAATAATGTGAAAATCAAGGCAGCGGGAGGCATCCGTACACGCGAGGAGTTTGACAGGCTTTATGACATCGGCGTGGAAAGATTCGGAATCAACACGCAGTCCGCTATCGAGATCCTTAAAACTTTTGACTAAGGAGGGTCAGCCGTGAACGCAAGTGTTATCGAAACCAGGATTTATGAGACCATCAAAACCTATGACGCCCTCAAATGCCTGTGTTATGAAGCGAAAGAGCTTGGCATGCAATCCGTACAGGTTTTCCCCTGCATGATAAAGCTGTGCAGGGGAACTCTGAAGGGCAGCGGAGTTGCAGTCAACGCGCTTATATCTTATCCCCACGGTGGGTTTACAATCGATCAAAAGGCCACCGAAGCAAAGGAAGCCGTCAATAACGGCGCGGATATGGTTGAAGTCGTGGTCAACACCCGTGAAATAAAAAGTCATAACTACGGCTATATAGCCCGTGAAATGAGAGCAGTCAGAGAAGCTGTTCCTACTGCTACTGTCAAGTTCAACATTGAGATCGAGTCCCTCACAGACGAAGAAGCTGCCGAAACCTGCAAAGTCGCGGTCGAGTCGGGAATAGATATCATTTCGACATCCACGGGCCTTTATCATACTCTGGACGAAAACAAGAACGACGTTCCTCTTGTTACGTCTGTACATGAAGTCGAGCTGCTAAAAAAAGCTGCGGACGGCAAGCTTAAAATTCAGGCCGAAGGATATATCTCCACGCCCGAAATCGCTGAAAAGCTTCTTTCGGCGGGCGCCGATATTATATCCACCGAGTATGCCGCAGCGGTTTTGAAATAACAACGTAAGGAGTGAAATCATGTACGACAAGGAAATGTATGAGCGCGCCTGCCTGTCTCCGTTCCTTTCCTTCTGCCCCAACGATATTATCGAAAATGAAATGGCTGACGGGTTCAGCCATAATGTCAGATCAATAATCGTTGAGGCATATCAGGTACCGAAGCTCAAGGAAGTCAAAAAGCGTTTTCCGAATTGCGAGACAAGGCTGGGCATTACCGTGGGATATCCCTTCGGCGGCCTGACCACCGAAACCAAAGTACGCCAGGCGCTTTATGCCGTTGAAGAGGGCTTGGATGAAATCGACCTCGGCATCAATGTCCACGCGCTCTTATCGGGCGATTGGGATGAGGTCCGTAATGACATTAAGGCCGTGGTCGATGCGGTAAACGGCAGACTTAATATAGTACCCGTAAGCTGGCTGGTCAAGCTTTCCCTTGAAAACATGGACAGGCTGTGCCAGTTATATATCGATCTTGGGCTGACAAGCATGAAAACAAGCGCCGGACTGCATTTCGGCGATATGAAAGTCGAGCATGTATCCTATGTCCACGATCATTTTGGCGATAAACTGGACATCGAGGTCGCCGGCAGATGCAGAACACGCGAAAAGGCCGAGGCAATGAGACTTGCCGGAGCGAGCTATTTCCATTTCAGCCAATGGCGGAGGATCTGCGGGGGCGGTAAGGATTATAGCTTCGACTATATTACCAAAGTCGGCGGGTACGGCGAATACAAGGACAGAGTCTGATTATGGCTTGTTCGACAGACAGAGCCTCAAGCATTTTTAAAAAAATGAATTGTAGGCTGATAATGTTCGATATGGACGGTACGTTCATTGACTCCCGTCCGTTCCATGCCCGTTTGTTTTATGAGTTCTTCAATAAATACCGGTACTCAATCAGTTATGACACATGTTATAACACCGTGGGCACAACCGTGAAGCAGCTGTTCCGGGCCGCACAAATTCCTGAAGAAGATTTTGACTGCTTTTACCGCAGGCTTGACGAGTATTACAGTCGCGAAGGTGCGTCGCTGGTTTCCATGACCACAGTCGCCGACGGGTTCAGAGAACTGCTGTATCGGCTGCCCCTGTATGGAATCAAAACTGCCGTGGTAAGCAATTCCTTAAAATGTGCCGTAGATAAAATTCTCTCGTTTCACGGTTTATCAGGCCTGTTAGATGATATCGTCGGCGCGGATCACGATTCACTGGATAAGGTTCGGCGCTGCTTGAAGCTCCAAAACAAGTATCAGATAGAAAAAGAAGATATACTGTTTGTCGGAGACTCGGAAAGCGATATGGAGCTCGCGAACAAAATGGGCTATAGCGCCTGTTTTTCGAAAACCGGCATCAGCTGGTATAAGGACAGCGAATACATAGAAACTGTTCTTAAACCTGCGGCGGTTATTCAGAGCTTTGAAGAACTGCTCGCAGCTCTGGAAGAAAAAAAGCAAACGGATTTTATTCAGTCACCGGTCCTGCGCAGAAGAAGCTGCCGCAAATATACAGATAGAAAAATCACCGGTGAAGCGCTTGAGTGTCTCTGTCTGTCCTCATTATCTGCGCCTTCGGCTCGCGGCTTGGCCTCCCTGGAGCTCATTGCGGTTACTGAGAGAGAAAAGCTTGACGCAATGTCTTGTATACGTCCGACCTGGAAGGCTCTTAAAGGCGCTGCCGCGGCAATCATCGTGGCGGCAAGCGAAAATAAGTATTTACAGCAAAACTGCTCGGCCGCAACGGAGAACATCCTGATCGCCGCGACCGAGCTTGGAATAGGAAGCTGCTGGATGGGGCTGTATCCCAATTCCGACGCAGTCGAAGAAATAATCGCTCTCCTGAAGCTTCCGAATGGAGTGGTTCCGGTAAGCCTCATATCTCTTGGATATCCGGCCGAGCGTCCGGAGGAGCGGACCCCGGACAGATCGAAAATCCATTATGACGAATTCTGATTACAGCAACGGGCAATTTTAGAAAGGGTTATAATTATGCTTAATTTGCAGCCTGCAGTACGGCCTACTATCTATTTCATCGGCGTAACAACCGGAAAATCCTCGATTATGCGCGTTTTTCCCAAATGGGCGGAGGCGCTGAAGCTTGACGCGGAAATTAAGGGGATCGACTTTGTCCCACACTCCCCAGCGTCCGATTACCGCGAAGCGGTCAGTTTTATCAAGAACGATCCGCTGTCTCTCGGTGCTTTGGTGACCACTCACAAGATTGATCTTTACAACGCTTGCAAGGATCTGTTTGAGTATCTGGATCCCTACGCCGTTCAGCTAGGTGAGATATCATGCATCTCAAAGAACGGAGGCAAGCTTTGCGGTCACGCCAAAGACCCGATATCAAGCGGTCTTGCAATGCAGCGTTTTATACCGAAAAACTTCTGGGCCGACCATAACGGGGAAGTCCTGCTGCTGGGCGCCGGCGGCGCATCGCTTGCGATGACGCTCTATTTCTGCAAAAACGCTGGAGACGACATACCGAGAAAAATCACAATTGCAAACAGAAGTCAGTCCCGTTTGGATTCCGCAAAAAAGCTGCTTTCCGGCCTGAACGACAAAATTAAGCTGAATTTCGTGCTGAATCCTACTCCGGCGGAAAACGACAGGACGGTGAACGCCCTCAGCGACTATTCTCTCATCGTGAACGGAACGGGTCTCGGTAAAGACGCCCCCGGCTCTCCCGTCACCGACAATGCAGAATTCCCGAAAGGAAGTCTTATCTGGGAAATCAATTACCGCGGAGATCTGATCTTCATGGATCAGGCGATAGCCCAGCAAGCCGAAAAGAGTCTTTACATAGAAGACGGATGGATATATTTCATACACGGCTGGACTCAGGTATTGGCCGAGGTGTTCCACATAGACGATATGGCCTCCAAAATTGAAGAGCTCAGCATCATTGCAAAAAATGCCTGATGATGGAGGATTGTCATGAATAAATTTAATTGGGATTCCAGTTTTCTTATCGATTTTGATCTTAGCACGGGTTTCTCCGAAAACGCCGAAACTACAAAGCGCT
>JAYFQM010000025.1:0-5609 GCA_034927185.1 Oscillospiraceae bacterium
TAGAAGCCTCTGCCGGTTTTTACACCGAGCTGACCTGCGCGTACCATCTTGCGAAGCAGCGGGTTCGGACGAGATTTGGGGTCTCCCGATTCCTTAAATATAACTTCCATAACGGACAGGCAGATATCGAGTCCTATATAATCGCCGAGCTCAAGCGGGCCCATCGGGTGGTTTGCGCCAAGCTTCATTGCGGTGTCAATATCGCGGATCGAAGCCAAACCGTCCGCATAGACCCCTACACCTTCGTTGATGGAGGGAACGAGTATCCTGTTGACAACAAAACCGGCCGCTTCGTTGACCTGTACGGGGGTCTTTCCGATTTCCACCGAAACCGCCTTGATCTTTTCTATCGTTTCTGCGGAAGTTTCATAGCCCGCGATAACCTCAACCAGCTTCATGACGGGGGCGGGATTGAAAAAGTGCATGCCTACAACTGAATGCTCTATGCCCTTGCCAATCTCCGTAATTGAAAGTGAGGATGTGTTCGACGCGAAAATACATCCGGGCTTGCATATTTTGTCAAGCTCGCCGAAGGTCTGCTTTTTGACCGCCATATCCTCAAACGCTGCTTCGACAATAAGGTCGCAGTCTCCGCAAAGATCCTCCTTCAAGCCGGCTGTAATTTTTGAAATTACAGCAACCGCCGTTTCCCTGGACAGCTTGCCGGCGTCAACGCGCTTCATAAGAGCTTTCTCAATTCTCGCCTTGCCGTTTTCCGCCCATTCCTTCTTCACATCGCAGAGAGCGACCTCATAGCCTTCGACCTGAGCAAAAGTCTGCGCAATGCCCGAGCCCATTGTTCCGGCCCCAATTATTCCGACTTTCATTGATATATCTCCTTGCATTATTAATTATTCAAGAACACTGCTTTGGGCTTGGGTTTTTCCTTCGAGAGGAAACAAACCATTCCCGCAACCTGATCGTGAGTTTCAAAGCAATCCGCGAAGAGCTTCTCCTCGAGCCTGACTCCAAGCTCCGTTGTTAACTCAACACCGTCATTTATAGCCTTTTTACTGTTGCGTACGGCAATCGGAGCGTTCGCAGATATTTTCGAGGCGAGTTGGAGAGCCTTGTCCATAAGCTCAGTCTGTGGATATACGGCATTTACAAGACCTATTCTGAGCGCCTCGTCCGCCTTGATGTTAAGTCCAGAATAAATGATCTGCTTTGCCATTCCCTGTCCGACAAGGCGGGCCAGACGCTGAGTCCCGCCAAACCCGGGGGTAATTCCAAGACTGACTTCAGGCTGACCGAATACCGCGTTTTCCGAGCAAATGCGAATATCGCAGCACATGGCAAGCTCGTTGCCGCCGCCGAGCGCAAAGCCGTTGACGGCCGCGATAACGGGAATGGGGAAGTTTTCTATCATGAGTAAGATACTGTTGCCGAGCTTACTGAAGGCTTCAGCTTCAGCCTTGTTCATGTCTCTCATCGCCGCGATATCGGCGCCAGCCGCAAAACTCTTATCTCCCGCTCCAGTGAGTACGATACAGCGGACGGTTTTTTGGTCAACAGCCTCAAATGCCGCCTTTATACCAGCAAGGACCTCGCGGTTTAGGGCGTTCATTGCGTTCTGGCGGTCAATGGTGATTATTTCTACCGCCCCGTGCAGTTCAGTTGTTACATTCATCATAAATGGTGTCTCCTTCAGTCCATCTTTACGACGGTGGCGCAGCCCATTCCTCCGCCTATGCAGAGAGTAGCAAGCCCGGTCTTTGCCCCGCGCTTTTTCATTGCATACAGCAGCGTTACAAGGATACGCGCGCCGGAGCAGCCTACGGGATGTCCGAGTGCAACCGCTCCCCCGTTCACGTTCAGCTTTTCCGCATCTATCCCAAGATCCTTGATCACCGCGAGGCTCTGGGCAGCAAACGCTTCGTTTGCTTCAATCAGATCAAAATCGTTTATAGTAAGTCCCGTCTTCGCCAGAACCTTCCGCGTCGCGTAAACCGGACCGATACCCATAATGGATGGATCGACACCCGCGAGAGCTCCGGCTACCCAGGTTGCAATCGGTTTAATACCGAGTTCCTGAGCTTTTTCCTCGCTCATGATAACAAGCGCCGCAGCTCCGTCGTTAATTCCGGAGGCATTTCCAGCCGTAACAACTCCGCCTTCCTTTTTGAAAGCGGGTTTAAGCGCCGAAAGACTTTCCACGGTCGTTCCCGGACGGGGGCCTTCGTCGGTGTCAAACATAACGGTTTCTTTCTTGACCTTTATGGGAACGGGAACTATCTCGTCCTTAAACGCACCGCTTGCAATTGCGTCACAGGCCTTATTTTGGCTCTTTGCGGAGAACTCATCCAACTGCTGACGCGTCAGGCCCCATTGTTCGGCTATGTTTTCCGCCGTAATTCCCATATGGTAGTTGTTGAACGCGTCCGTAAGGCCGTCCGTAAGAAGCGAATCCTCGAGAATGCCGTTTCCCAAACGGTATCCGTAACGCGCGTCTTTGACAAGGTACGGAGCCATGGACATGTTTTCGGTTCCACCGGCGACTATTATGTCGGCGTCACCGAAAGCGATCATGCGCGCGGCCTCGTTTACACTGTCAAGTCCGGAACCGCAGAGCACATTGACAGTGATAGCCGGTACTTCTACGGGTAGTCCCGCTTTGATGGATGCCTGACGGGCGACATTCTGCCCCTGGCCTGCCTGAATGACGCAGCCCATATAGACCTGATCCACTTGTTCGGGTCTTACGCCCGCTCTGCTCAGAGCTTCTTTAATAACCAAAGCGCCAAGGTCTGCAGCGTGGGTGTGTGAGAGTGCCCCTCCCATCTTACCGATGGCCGTACGGCAGGCGCTTGCGATTACAATTTTCCTCATTATTCTACTCCTTAGTAATTATTTGTATGCTTTTTAATACATCGGCAACGGGGCAGACAGGCCTTTAAGCGTAAAGAGCCGCCTGACTGTTCAGGCGGCTCTGCTCTTCATACTGTCGGGTTCAGACCGCCCCGGAGAGTAATAGTTATGGCTTTCGTCGAGCGGAATTCCGAACTCTCTGCTAAACCGCCTTATATGTCTTTGCCAGCACCGCTCTCCATACGGATTCGCAAAAAATCATCAGGGATTGTAACCCAACAGACATGAAATCCTGCGTGCCGCCTGCTTTACCTCGCTGATTATCATTTCATGATCTTCTTTCATTCGGTAATTCGGCCCCGCTACGCTTACAGCGGCGACTGTCATCCGGTTCATATTCAAAATTGGTGCGCCAAAGCATATGAGCCCCGGTTCAATTTCCCCGTTGTCCGTGGCATAGCCGTCCAAGCGGGCACGAACCAGCTGATCCCGCAACTGTACCGAATCGGTGATGCTGTTGTCCGTCATCGGCTTAATGTCAGCCATCCAGCGGCAGTAATCGTCAATGTACTCCTCGCTCTTCGAGGCCAGCATAACTTTGCCGGCAGCGGAAGTGTAAGCGGGAACGCGGCTGCCGATTTTTGTGATGCAACCAACCGAACGGTGCGTTTCAACTATGTCCAGATATACGATTTCGTGGTCAAGAAGAATGCTCAAATTGACCGTCTCGTTTGCAACGTCGGAAAGACGCTCCAATTCCGGACGAGCGATACTTCGAAGATCTGACTGGCCAAGGATAGCGCTTGTCAGCAGAAGCAGGCGGGGGCCGACTTTGTAGCTTTTCCGAACCGGGTCCTGTTCGAGATACTGGCGTTCTACCAGAGTTGAAACCTGACGAAATACGGTTGTAGTCGGCAAATCAAGCGCTTCAACCAACTTCTTCAATGTCCATTCCGTTTTGTTGTCCATAAAGCACTCTAAAACCCGCAGTGCACGCAGGATACTTGAAACTGTCTCTTTGGGCATTATTCATCAACCCCTACTCAATTATTTAGAATATACTATAAAATGATGTACACAATTGTGTACGCTCAGTATTCCAATTGGGTTTATACTAACATAATTGAAATAATTTGTTAAGGTTTTTTATTCTTGAAGCCATTCCGCTAATGTCGGAGAATATACTGTATCCGGTTTTTCACGGTGGTCGAAAATCATATCATTTGCCGGAATTCCGATATTTAACGGTCTGCAGGTGTTCACAATAGAGCACCAGTTCGCCATCGTTTTTGAAGACTTCATAGCTCGCGCGGTAGAGCCCCATATCGTCGTATTTTGGTTGCTTGTCGATATCTGTCTTTATGGTATAGATGGTGTCCCCTATAAAAACTGGCTTGATAAAGCGTAGCTTGTCGTAACCATAGCTGAAAGCATTCACGCAGTTTGTTGCGACCAAACCGAGGCCAACGCTGAACACCATTGCGCCAGACACCAGCCGCTTTCCAAATATACCTTCCGTCTTTGCAAAAATCTCGTCCGCCACATAGGGATGCATGTCAAGAACCATGGCGTTGAATTGCATGCTTTCACCTTCGCTGATGGTCCTTCGTATTGAACGGATTTTGCGGCCGATCTGAATATCCTCGTAAAACCAGTTTTCCGCGTTCCAGATCGGGATATCGTCATGGTTGCTAACCTTATCGTTTTTCATGCTCCACACCTCTAATCACAAAACTATTGTTATTTCTGTGAATTGTACTCATAAAAGCCTTTGCCGGTTTTACGGCCAAGCTCGTTTGCATAAACCATTCTGCGAAGCAGCGGGCAGGGGCGGTACTTGTCCTCTCCGAGTTCCTTCTGTAAAACCTCCATGATGTCAAGGCAAACGTCAAGGCCGATTATATCGCCGAGGGCAAGCGGCCCTATTGGGTAAGATGCGGCGAGCTTGAGCATGGAATCGATGTTCTCTCTGGTCGCGACGCCCTCCATGAGCAGATAGGCGGCTTCATTTATCTGAGGGATAACCAGACGGTTGAAAACAAATCCCGGAGCCTCCTGAACCTCAATAGCCGTCTTCTTAATTGCGGTCACCATGTCCTTAACAGCTTCTACCGTCTCAGGTGCGGTTTTGCGAGCCACTGGGATCTCAATTACGGGCATCATCGCCGGAGGATAGAAAAAATGCATTCCACACACACGCTCCGGTGTGGAGATAGCGGACGCTATTGCGCTTATGCTGATGCTCGAAGTATTTGTTGCGAACACCGCGTCTTCGCGGCAGATACCCTCGAGTGTCTTCATCATGCCCCTTTTTACGTCCAAATTTTCCGCAATGCTCTCGACCACAAGATCTGCGTCGCGTACATCCTCAAGATTTGTCGTTGTCGTAATTCTCCCGAGTGCGGCTTTTCTTTCTTCGTCCGTCATTCTGCCTTTTTTTACCAGTGATTCGAAAATTCCTACGATATAATCGTAGCCCTCTTTAACTCCCGCCTCGCGCCGTGCGTAAAAAACTACAGGAAAACCGTTCTGCGCGAAGGCCTGAACGATTCCGCGTCCCATTGTTCCGGCGCCGAGGACGGCGGTTGTCTTAATTGTCATAGTACTGTTTCCTCCCGTATCTTTATCAGCGCATTGCAAGGGTCACGACGGTTTCTGCCGCCAGAGCGTCCCCCAGATAAAGCTCCGCGCCGCAGGTAATGACCGCTTTTTCGGCGTTTTCCTTTTTGACCTTGACGCTTGCCCTCACCTGAGCGCCGGGCTCCACCTTTTTATAGAATCTTGTATCCGTTATTCCCGCC
>JAYFQM010000011.1:0-8697 GCA_034927185.1 Oscillospiraceae bacterium
CTTTTTCAGGGATTCCGAGACAGGCTTGTTACATTCCGAGTCGGCATCGTCCCGCGGCTGTGGGGCGTCGGCGCCATCCTCGGGTTCCGCTTCAGGCGGCGCGGGATCGTCCGGTTCCGGCTCCTGGGGAAACGCATCCACGGAGGCGGGTTCCTCAAAGGTCATGGTCCCGATACCGATATTCACAGCCTCCTGAATGACCATGTTCCGAATCGGCTTGAATTCCGGGCATTGGGAGAGCGGCGGCGGGTTTGACGGCTTATCTGTGTATATAGCTTCGAGTTTCCCTCTGGTTTCCCACCACAAGCGGTAGGCTTCCGAGACGCGGGTATCTTTCGCCAGCTCGTCAACGATCTGATCCACCACGTTTTTCAATTCGGGACGAAGGTAGCCGTACTGCTTTTTCCCGGAGCTGTTCTGCAGACGCTCCGAAAGATTCGTCATGAGCTGATCCATCCGGTCACTCTGCAGAACGCCGTTTTTCATTTTTTGGATGAGCTCCTGCATGGCCTGTGCCGCCTGTTCCTTAAGATCATCCCGGAACTGAAATTTTTCTGCGTACAGCGGGAGAAGCTCCTGCCGGAAGATTTCCTGCGCCAGCGAGGATTTCATCTTGCGGATACCCTGGCGGGTGAGGTAGCCCTCCTTGGGGTCAGTGCTGTAGCAGATCATATGGATGTGGGGATGGTGTGATTCATTATGAAACGCGGCATACCATTTCAGATGATCGGAATGGATTTTAAGGTTCTCGGCAAACTCTGCCGCCTTGGATGCGAGCAAATCTTTCCAAGCCTGTGCGTGGTCGTAGCCAAGCTGGGCGGCATCCTCACGCCGTAGGGATATGATGGGTGTCCAGACATTTCCGGTGTGTGCGGATACTTCCTCCGCGACGTGGGCCAGGACGAGAGGCTCATCACCACCGCTAAATAGCCCATGACTGTCGAACTTCTCGACACGGGGACGGTTGGCGATGTAGTCCAGATACTTTTCATTGTCGCCGATTGTGTGCAGATTCTGTTCCAGCGCGATGGTTATAAACTCCGAGGCATTCTCCCGGTTCGGATTTGCGAGGTAATCCTCATACTCAAACAGCTCCTGACTGTCGGGGAATTCCCGCAGAATCTGGTCAACAAGGGTCTGCTGTTTTTTTGTGGCATGCCAGAGCTCACGTCCATTTTTGATCAACTCCACGCCATCGCGGGTAGCGATATATTTGACGAGATAGTCAAGGTGGGCGGCAGTTTTCGCACTGCCGCCCATGATAAAACCGTTCTTTACGACAATACGCGCCATTATTCTTCATCTTCATCCGGTCTGCTCTGGAATTCCACCGCATCGTCAAGCTTGATCTTGCCCTTGGTTCTTTTCACATCCTCGACGCAGCGGCCACGGAGCCGCCGCAATTCCTCGTCGGTGATATCCAGCGTGGTCGCCAGCAGATGCATCATCATGCTGATCTCCACCGTAAGCCGGAAGAGGTTGCTTGCCATACGGTTCTCCGCAGTCCGCAGGGTTCCCTGAATGGAGGTGAGGAGGGCTTTGGAGAGATAGGACGAGATGTCCTCAGTCCCGAGGTAGCCCATATAAAAGCTGAGTGCTTTCTCTACGAACTCGCTACGGCTTTTGCAGTTGTCCTTTTCAAGCCAACTGTCCAGACGGTTCATAGTTTCGGGGTAAAGCCAGATCGCGGTTCTTTCCTTGGGATTTTTCATTTAAATTCCTCCTTTTCGTGGGCGACCACCTGAGAGGTGGCCGCTCAGTTGCCTTTGTTTACTTGCGATTCATGGGATTCCGACCACCTATACCGTGCCAAAGGGTCAATCCGACCACCTAAGCCGAAAGCCCGAAAACGCCCAGCACTGCTGGGCGAAGTGGCTGGCGGTGGTCGCGCACGACCACCGCCTTTCTCCTGCTGTGTTTTCGACGCAGGGTTTCGCACCGATTTTGTGGGTCAGCCATCGCCCAACACTCCCGTGATTCTGGCGCACAGCCGCGCCACGTTTTTTGCCTGGTGTCAGGGGGTACGGATGCCCCACTGTCCCGCAAAGCGGCACACGGGGGCTAACAGGGCGGCAAGCGGCATCCGGGAAGGGGCGGTCAATTAAAGATCATGTTGTGTGGCTCTTTGGGGCAATAACAAAAATCAGCCCGGATAGCTCCAGGCTGATGGGGAGAGGTCGGTAAAGCGCGAGGGGACGCTTCTGTGGAGAAGCATCCTCTCGCTAATGGTTATTTCACCATCAGTTCCGACATGCGTTTTTCATCCTCGGTCAGGGTGATCCAGTCCAGGAGGTTATGGCATTCCCTCAATGTGTCAGCCATGTCAAACATGACCCGGCGCTCAGCGTAGCTGTCCAGGTGCAAGGAGGTTTCGAACAAATCCTCTGATGCCTCAAGGGTTTCCATACCCGACCAGTTCGCCAACACATCCTCATCGTCAATCTGGATATGGGGAACATCATCACCGCTATTCAGCCTTTGAATGACCTCCTTTTCCTGCTTGATAAAATCGAGCAGCCGTCGAGTTTCCTCTGTCGGGAGCTTCCATGCTTTCTCCATCAGTGTGACCGTCTGCTCATGTGTCTGAACATCGGCAGCGTTACCGCCGAGGCTCAGCAGTGCGATCGCCTCTTTCGCAATCTGCTTTTGCAGTTTTTGAGCTCTAATCTGATCCATTTTCTGTGACTCCTTTTCTTTATTGTGAGCTTTTCAATGGCCTCGTCAATAACATGCCATAGTTCCGTGAGGAAAGCTACTCAGCAAACCCAATAAACTTGTGCTGTGAATGCTGGCAACTACCAATAAAAATGTGCCATTATCGGTCTTATTGATAAGCCGTGCCTCACATCTCCATGCTCATCGTGGGTGCCTGATTCGTGATCTCCTTACCGGCAAGATGCTCCTGAAACAGGCTCCAGCGTTCCCGGAAGGAACGGTAGTCGGAGCGGTAGGCGTGATAGGCCGCTGTGCTGATGTCCTTCAGGGAGTAGGTTTGCCAGCCGGCCACGCGGTCAATTGAGGAAAGCCGCTGCCTGTCGAGGTCGATGTCAAACACGCTGCAGATGTTTTGGCTGCCGTCGATCCGCGCTGCGGAATGCGCTTCGAACTGATCCGCGTTGATAGGAATCGCATCGTCGAATACGGCGGCAAAGCTCTCCGGCTGGTTCTCGAAGTCGCCGCGCAGGTATTTTCGGAGCTGCCACGCGGTCTGCATAAAATCCATGGCATAATCGGATTCGAAGTAATGCTCGGTGCCGGCTTCAGCGACGCGGTAAACGGAAAATCTCCGGTTTTCCTGCGCATACTTTTCGTCGGCGAGGCGCTCGGCCTCGATTGCGCGGTCAATCTCGGTTCGCGTCTGCTCCGGCACCGTCTGGAGATATAGCTCCAACAGCTTCTCCTGCATGACGCTTCCGGTATCGGCGCCGCTCTGCGTGAGGCATCGCTCCAGCGCCTCAAATTTATGCTTGTTGAGCCATAGCTCGATAGATGTATCTCCCATGGGAACCTCCTAAAATAAATTTTCGGCCTCGCGGCGCGAAGATCAGAAAGAAAAAATCGGGATGCACGATGTCGCCCCTATCATAGTTGAGCCAACTTGGTTTATATTCCGCTCCGATGGCTGACGGTTGACGGGAAAGTGAGCCAACTTGGTTTATAATGCTTCCAGCGCATTGATTAGGGTGTCGGGAATGTCGCTCAGGCTTGTTCCCGGTTCCGGCTGAGGCACCGCCGACAGATGCAGACGGTTCAGCTCATCCCTGATGGCACGGCGTACCGCCGCCTCCAGCATGTCTGACTGATTTGTCGCCAGTATGCTTTCCACAATGTATTCGGTGCGTTTCCGGCTGGTCTGGCCTGTAATGAGACTCTCAGCCTCACGGTGCCGGGGATCGTCCGTATCAAAAGATAAATAATACCGCTTTCTCATAATGTCACCCCAGCAAAACTCGGTAGCCGTCCGCGTTGGCAAAGCGGTTGAGGACCGCGACCGTATTGATATCGCCGCTCCGCAGCCGGGATTCCAGAAGCTCCGCGCCGCCGCCCGCGAATACCGTGGGGAGCCGGAGATCAAGACCTCGTTCCCGCAAAGCGTTCAGCAGTTCTTTGCAGTAGTCCTCCGTGATCCGCTCCACGACCGTTTGTATCAGGTCCTTGCACGAGTGCTGAATCCTCCCCTGGATGGCGTCGGTGACGAGCTCGTCAGACAGGAGGATATCGCTTTTACGGAGCGTGTCCTGAATGCGGCTGTAGAGGGTAATGGTTCCCATGCGCAGGCTGGCACAGCTTGACCGATCCAGCCGGAAATCATGAACCGTGAGGATATCCACGGTGTAGCCGCCGATGTCCACCAGCGTGATGCTCCGGTATTCCTTCAGCCGGTTATAATACCGACACAGGGCGGCGTGGCCCTGGGCAAACACCTTGCAGTCCGCAATTCGGCAGCGGTAGGGCCTGCCCTCGAACTGAAACGCGAGATCGTCCCGTAGGAAATACTCGCGGAACGCATCCTTTCGCGTTCCATAGCTGTCGATAGGCAAGCCGACACCGAGGGTGATCTCCGCGTCGTCAACGCCGGCTTTGCACATGGCCGCGGCGATGGCCGGCAGCGTTAGAATGAATGTGTCCTGCTCTGTAGTCTTATCCTGCTGGAAGCGCAGACGGCGCTCCCCGATGGCGTAATATACGCCGTCATAAAAAAGCTGCATCTCTGGCGTGATGAATTCCCGGTCGCTTGCCGCGTAGCCGGAGGCGTAGAGCATCCCATCCGAGGATTTGGTGTTGTAGTTTCCATTGTCGATTCCGAGCTTGATCATAGCTTTTTCCTCCTTGTTATTTTTCTGAAATAATTTCTTTTGGCTATTCCTCCGGATCGGCGGTATAGCTGATGTACGGTACCTCCAGCCATGCCGTAAAGCTGCGGTCGGCCAGCTTGGTCTTGACCACGCCGTACTTGGTACCCATAGCCTCGATTACCTCGCCGTTGCCGATGTAGATGCCGATATGCCCCTTGTGCCAAACCGCAAGTCCTGGAATGTCTGGCATGGTTGAGATATCGCCCTTGACCGTCGCGTTGTTGTACATCTGGTCGGCACCCACGACCGGCATCCCGATTGTGCCGTAATCGATGGTCAGGGTGTCGGGATCGAGCCAGCCGTAGCCTTTGATCAGTCCGACGCAGTCTGTGGTGCGTCCACCCAGCCAATTCTCCCGTATGAAATCCTCGTAGCTGCCGACGCCTTCCGGGTACTGCTCCAGCTTGTACTCAAAGAGCGAATCCGTGAGGACAGAGCCGTAGGTGCCCCAAACATAACCCCAGCCGGATTCCCAGGCATGGATCGCATAAGTGACAAGGTCGAGGTTGTTCTTCTGCGTCAGGTCCACAAACGTGGAAACGTCCAGCTCAATGCTCTGCTCTCCGCCGCTCTCGTAGCTGCCGGAGAAGGTATCGCCGCCGCTGCTGGTTCGGCTGTAGATAGAGTCGGCGTTTTCCTGATCGTCGTCTGTGATCTCAACACCCATCGCCGCCGCAATGTTGCTGTAGACTGTATCCAGAGATGCGATGGGAACAGCCCCTGTGTAGGTTTCCGTATGCTCCGTGCCGTCCTCGTCCGTCCAGGTGCTGGTGCGTTCCTCGTAGGTGACGAAGCAATCCACGAATTTGTCGGTATCAATACTTGACAGGTTTTCCGTCCCAAAGAACAGGGCATAAAAAATGGCCTTGACCCGGTGGGAGTCAAGACCGTTTCCGCTCTCTGTCATGGCACTGACGGACGCGATGCTGGAGTCAATCGAGGCGAAGCTGGCTTGCATATCCTCGATATACTGCCGGTATTCCTCCGGCACGGAGTCTGAAATCGTGCCGCCGTAGTAGCATAGATCCACGGCGGCGTTGTTGTGATCCGCGCCGCCAGACAGCAGTCCGCAGATCAGGACAACGATCAGGATAAGGGGCGAGAGGATTGCGGCGATGATCCAGCCGTTGGTTTTTCGGAGCCGCTCGTCCGACAGGGCCGTCACCGCAGCCTTTACCGCAAGCCCGATGGTTGCGGGGTCTGCCATGAATTTCACTTCCTTTCAATTGGATGGGTATATATAAAAGCCGGGTGCCGTGGGAGGAAAGTCCTCCGGCAGCGCCCGGCTGAAATGAAAAAGACGCGGACCGCGCCGCGTCTTTCGTCAGGAATATTCGCTCTTAAAGCGGGATAATAATGCGATGACCGCTTTTAGATCCTCGTCATTCATGGTTTTCATAATTCCAGCGGCTTCATGGATCAAGGCGGGATTGCTCATCTCCGTGTCGAAAAATTCTCCCGGCGTCACGCCCAAATACTCGCACATGTACAAAAACTCCGAGATCGACGGCATGGAGCGTCCTGAGGAAATGCTTTGAACGTATCCCTTGCTTTTCGCCATATCGGTGCTCATTTTGTATTCCGATACGCCCTTTTTCAGACGCAGCTCCGTCATCCGCTGACGGATAAATTGTTCATCCACCTGTAAACCACCTCCACAATTCAAAGGATACACTGTTATAATTGGTAATATTACCGCTTGAACTACCGGTTGTATTAGTAATATACTATTGTGGGTACTTATATTAATAAATTCTATCTGATTTAATCAGTGATTTGGGGTGATATGATGGATCATAGGCTAAGGACGTGCTGCTTCACGGGGCACCGGAACTTGCCCGTGGAGAAAATACCGGAAATCAGAACGCGGCTGTACGAAACCGTTGAGTGGCTCATCCGGCATGGTGTGCTGTATTTCGGCGCCGGAGGAGCCATGGGCTTCGATGCCCTGGCATCCCAGGTCGTGTTGGAGCTGCGCAGGCAATATCCCGAGATCAAGTTGATCCTGGTGCTGCCGTGCCGCGATCAGACGCGGGGCTGGCCTGCCGGGGCAATCGCGGTTTATGAGGAGATCAGGGCGGCCGCCGACAAGGTGGTCTATATCTCGGACGCCTACCATAAGGGCTGTATGCATGAACGGAACCGGCGTCTGGTTGACTGCAGCGGGCAGTGTGTCTGCTTCATGACGGAGAGCCGCGGCGGAACCGCGTACACGGTGGCATACGCGCAGCAAAAGGAGCTGCTAGTCTGGAATCTTGCCGACTCAGCATGCGCGGGGAGGATGGACCATGATTTTCAGGATGTTTGATTATCATAGTGCGGAAAGGCAGTTACTGGACGAGATTCAGGCGAAGCTTGCGGCAAGGACGCCGGAGGAGTTGGCCGTGGATGAAAAAGAAGCAAGCCTGTCCTTCCAGAAGATCATCGAAAAGCATGAGGAATATGCGGCATCTCACAGAAGACTTCCGAACAGAGGTAAATATGAGGACTTTCTGTCCGTGGCAGAGCAGATGCGGAGATACACGGCAATCCATGAAGGTGTTATCACCATCCGGGCCGAAGAAGGCGGCACGGGCATCATTGAGATGTACTTCGACAATATCATCCACACGGACCTGGATACGTCTAATTCGCGCCTGCTGTTTGCTTTTCTGCTCATGAAATATAAAGACGTATCGATCTCTGCCAGACAGGACGGTATTGTCATACAGGCGTTCGCGGAGCTGTATGATGTGGAAACCGCCAGCGAATCCGAGTCTGGTCACTCCCCGTCATAGCAACCGCAGGGCATGTCATGCTCGGGGAACATCCAGCACATAGCCGTTTGATTTTTGTCAGCCTCCACGAAGTCCTGCCACGACCAGTCCCGCCCGAGGCCCTTGACGGTGATGAGGTTCGGCTTGGCAGCATTTTCTATGGCGACCGCCCGGTCGTACAGGTCGCGGTGCTGATGGTACAGGGTACGGATTTCCCGGCGCTTCATGCTGGGGCAGAAGAAGCAGGAGGACTTGCCGGGCAGCGGCAAGCCCTCCTGTTCGATTGCGGCAATGCAGTCCTCGCGGTACCAGCCCCAATCGATGAGCGGATATTCCTTTTTATATTTCTTGTCCACTATGTCATAGACAATGGCGTGATCGCGCCGCTGTTCCTCGCCGGCGTCGAAGCCGATAAATTTTGTGACGCGCTCTCCCTTTGCCCATACGTCCAGACAGGGCTGGTAATGGTTGCAGAATTTATCCTGCGGGCCTACCTTATGCTTCAGGGAGCATTTTTTATATCCATAAGCGATGGCCGGCAGGGTGCCAGAGCGGAGGCACTCGTTCTCCAGCGTCAGGCGGTCACCGTTCTGATCGGTGTATTCCACCTTTGTGATCTCCGGCATTCCATGCTCCGACAACCATTGGCTTATAATGGGCAGGAACTCATAGGTATGCGGCTGCTCGCCGCCCGTGTCCGAAAACAGTATCATATCCACGGGGATGCCCCTGCGGTAGAGGCCGATCAGCATCGCTGTCGAATTGGTTCCGCCCCCATATCCCACGATATTCATCGACCGCCCGCCTTTCCGAATAGCTTCTCCTTATCAGCCGGAGCGTGGACGGCAAGGTTGTACCTCTAGTTTCCGCATTTATACAGGCATACGCCGCGCTGGGGAAACCGGATCAGGTTGTATTCGGATTCTTCAAGCTGCAGGGAGTCAATATAGAAATGCTTATCGATGTTGCCTGCGTTAAAAAGAAAAGCATGAGTTGGAATGCTGAACAGCGGCTTCGTCAGTTCGCGGATGCCCTCGATGTTAAAATCTTCGAGGTTCTGCGAGGCCAGAATGACCGCCGATTCT
>JAYFQM010000041.1:0-7606 GCA_034927185.1 Oscillospiraceae bacterium
GAACCCTTTGCATACCCCGCGTACCGCCATTGTCTCAATAACGCTGTAGGAACCGTAGACGCCGATCTCGTAGGCCCCTGTCTGGGCTCTGGCTGCGCGAAGGTATGCCTCTATAGTAGCCATATCCGAGCTCTGAGCTTCATAATCGACGGCAAAGTAAATATAAGCTGTGGTCGGAATGCCCATTGCCTCGGCAAGCGCGCGGGCTGTCCGGCCGTCGTAGGCTCCCGCTTCAGCTCCGCCCTTTACCCGGTCTGCGGTCGTTTCATAGACGCACAGAATTTTCAGTCCGGCGTCGCAGATATTTCGTGCTTCCTGCGCTGTGAGGTCCTTCCATGCCATAGTCGACGGTACCAGATAGCGGCACGCAAAATCGTATCCTGCGGCCTTGATCTGTTTCGCTGCGGACGCGCTGATCTCAGACGCACAGTCTATACCCTTGTATGTACCCATTATTCGTCCCTCCACTCTTCGACGAGCGCAATCACCGCGTCCTCACCCTCTGCAAAGGCTGCACACACCTCTGTGTAGTACTCGGCTAAGAAATCCTGCCACTCAGCACAGGCGTCGCTCTGAGCGTCCTTGGTTAGCTTGTCCCACTCGGCCTTAGCCGCGGCGAAGTCGAAGCCGGACAACGCGGAGCCAGTGTTATAGGGCAGCGCCTTTCCCGTCGCTACGTCTGCGCGGAACTGGTCATATGCGACGCCGACTTCAACGCCGTTTTCTTTTGCAACCATGAATATCTCGTTTGTGTAGTCCAAAAATGAAAACATGATAATACCTCCAAAAAATGAATTATTGAATTCCCAACCTTGCCAGCAGGAAACCGATGCCGGCAGCGACAATAGCCCAGATTATCTTGTCGATAAGCTCGTCCCAACGTTTGCCGGATTTGCCTGTCAGCGTCTTTACGTCCGATTTAATCTCGGTGACGTCCTCTTTTATATGCTCCTGTTCCGTCGCAAGTGTTGCCACAGATGTAACGAGAGCGTCAAGATTATCCTGACGCTCTTCAGCCTTATCAAGCCGATGTGTATTGGATTTGCAGCGCTGTTCCGCCTCGGTAAGCCGCTGCACCTCTTCGTTCGTCACTCTACCGCCTCTTCCCATAAAAATACCGCCCTCCGAGGCGGTTGCCTCAATTATTCTGCTGCCGGCGTCACAGACAAAATCAGCTCGGCGTATTCCTCTTCGGTCATACGTCCCATCGCGTAGGCCGTGTCAATGCGAAGCGCCAGTTCTGTCGTGTTGCGTCCCAGCCGCTGGTATACGCCGATTAGCTGTTTGTAGATGATGTATGTACTCATGTGCTTGCACCCCCTTCCAAGCCAAGAGAACTCAGGTCTTGGCGGTATTCAAGCTCAGTCAGCTTGTCCAGTATTGCCTCTTCGGTAGTCATCGGCTCCGGAAGTGTATCAAAATAATTATCTTCGACCACAACTTCAATGCTCTCTATAGTCCCATCTGCTTTAAGCAAATTATCCTGAATAATCATTTTCTTATCCCCCAAATTGCCGCTTCTGATAATGTAGTATTAAATCCAGCGGTTTCTATAACAATATTGAAGCTTGTCAAATTAGGTATATCAGATATATGGTGACCTAACCCAGTGAAAGCAACTAAGTTATCGGTTGTAATTTTGTTAATTTTAAAGCTCCAATTTGCGCTAGGAGAATAATACTGCTGTTTGGTTATCTCTATATCAAAATAAGCAGATAATTGTTCACTTACTCCAACACTTACACCCGTACCTATTATTGACGTAGCACTGGTACTACCGATAATTGAGCCTGTGTCTTCTCTAATAAGTGTATAGTGATAGTAAGCACCAGATAAATTATTAATTCGGAATAGTGCGCTGTTCGTGTATCCCGTTGTGCTATCTATCTTTCCCCTTAACCGAATTGTGGTATATTTATCCCAATCAATATCGGATAGATCAATGCTAATATTGTTTAAAACTGTAGTGTCAGGTATCTCGCGTATCAACTCAAAAAGAGGGGATTGTAATTCAAGTTCAGTAAACGCACTGAATGCTTCATTTATCGTGCTTGGTGCTGATTGTCCTGTAAATGTTGCTATGTTCGCAGACGTATCGTCAGTTAGCAAATTGGATTTGCTCAATGCCGTTGCGAGCGTAGTCCATCCGTCAGCGTTAAGGCCGTTAAGGTCTATCGGCAGTGTCCCAGCAATAAGCGCCGAAACAAAGTCTGCATATGTGGGATATAGACTCAAAAAATTTGGTACTGATTTTAGATATCGGCTGTTTCCGGTTCCTTTAATTACTCCGTCTGTCATGTTTCACCGCATCCTATCTCCGCACACCCCCAGAAGCTGAGAATCATGCGATTAATATTCGTTTCGGTTTCGATCAGAAGTCTTTCGATGTTGTTGGCCTGTTCTGCCGTCAGGTTGTCCATGCTGCCGGGTAAAGGCGTTGTGCCGTAGAACGCGGCCTTGAGCGCGTTTAGGTCGGCGAGATACGTTGCCATCTGCGCCAGTATCGGGATATCTGTTATTTCCCAATCGGTTTTGGGCGATACTGTGACCGCGTAGCCGAAAGAATGCAGCAAGTCGGCAAGATACTGAATATTGCTGCCGACGCGGTTGAGGTCCTCATGTTCATATGCTTCACCGTCTGCGTGGTTTGTGATTGGCGTTATCCAGCTCATGAACTCACCGCCTTTATCTTGATATCCGCAACTGTGGTATTGGACAGAACAAGTGACATCGAGACGATATCGCCGGTCAGCTCCGCGCTCCACGGGGTTGAGGACGATACATAGTCGCCCGGTCTTTCCCCTTCAACGACAATACGCTCCGACAGCGTATCCCGCCGCAAATAGTAGTCAAAAACCCGCTGGGCGACAACGGACACGTTCGAGGTGTTGACCAGCGTCGCGTCCTCGACCGATATCACGTTCTGCTTGTCGGTCGCCGTGACGTTCGGATTGCTGATCGTCGTGACTGCGGTCGTGTGGACGTACTTTACGCCGCCGACCTCGATCACATCGTCCCCGGTGCTGCCGCTGCCTGCCGTGTAGGTGTGCGCTGTGACCTTAACAACTGTCACGATCGCCTCCGTCTCGACTGAACCGCCGACGTATATCCTGCCGTCCGGGATCTCGGATGCCGAACTGTCTGGTTCGGGGAGCACTCGAATGCCGCCGCTGCCAGCAGTCGAGCAAACCGCCCCGATCGCAAACAAGACCTGTTGAAAGGCCGTCCGTTTCGTACCGTCAGGGATAAGTCCGGTTACCGTCGCTCCCGCGAAGCTGGCATCAATGTCAAGCGTGAACTCTCCCCCCGCAATATCGTTCAGGAGCGTCACGACATCATAGGACGAATACATCGCCGCCGTGAAGTCGTAACCGTCCAGAACGCCGAGCGCATCCTGGCAGGTAATCTCATAGATGCGCGCGGCTGTTCTTTTGGCCCCGGTGATATAGAACACGCCGACAAGGTTCGAGCCCTTGTACGCCTCCACAGGCTGCTTGAGCTGGAAGATATACTCGACATCCGACTTGCTTCGCAGCGTCCAGCTCAGCGTGTCGACAGCCACCTCAGAGGACAGCAAGTCAATCTCCTGCAGGATGTTCACGCTGGAAAACTCGTCCGGCCCGAACTCGCGTACGACGCCGAAAAGGATCTGGCCTAATCTAGCGTAGCGGTACGGCTTGTTTGTGGCGTTAAGCGAAATCACGACCCTGTCGAAGGCCGTGACCGTGTTCGCGCAGAAGTAGGCAGTTCCCGTCGGGGCAAAGCTTTCTGAGGCAAGCAGCGTTGTGCCCTGGTACCACTCGATGTCGACAGAGGTGCAGTAATCGCCCGTGTCTGGAGAGAAGCGGAGTGACACACCCAGCGTCGTATACCGCTCATCAAATCCGATTTCAATTGCCGGCGGAGATGTAAAGTCCCCGTTTTCGTCGCTCATGGCGCTTGACCAGAACGGAATATCCTGACTGTTGAGGATTTCATAGCCCCCGCCTAACAGCCACATATCCGGTTCCAGCGTGGCAATTTTCGGCATGACTGTATCAAACGGCAACAGGGAAGGATTACAGAGGCTTTTCGTGTCAGAAGTGCTGACCGCAGCATCGGAATCGGCGCCGGGAGCGACGTCTTTGTAGATTAGTTTTGCACTCATGACGGCACCCTCTTCGGCGACATGGCGATGAAGCGCACAGACAGCCCCTCCCACTTGTTTCTGCCGCTTTCCATTGAGATCAGTTCGTCCTCTCCGCTGGTCACATACGCGTCGAAGGTCAGCGCTCCCTGAGCATAAGGCACGGTCAGGACGTGACTGTCTACGGGAGCAGACAGGGTCTCGTACAGCGCGTCGTACTCGGCGAGACTGGCCTCTGAGGTGTCGAGCTGCATGGAGTAGTTGTAGTAAGTACCGATAATATCGCGCTTCATGTCGCCGGTTTTGACCCGACCGACGTTCTCGCCGTCAAGAATCTCAAAGCTGCGCTTTAGCTCCATGACCAGTATGTCGGGATAGGCAACGTTGTCAAGCGTAAAAACGCTCATACGCTCACCAGCCTTACACCGACGCGCTTGCTCTCGGCGCCGCCGTATTTATAGACTAGTCGCCCAAAGGCCTGTCCGTCTACTTCCATAACCGCCTCGCCCTTGCCGCCGCCACTCCCTTCGCGCATAACCTGCCGGAAGGCGGCGACGATGGTATCCAGCGGAGCTTCAATGTTTGTGCCGGACTTCTGGTCGCCGAGGACGGCGAGGAATTCACGATTTGGGGGGATTACTGCTCCAGTAGCAAGATGTGGAAGGCTGATTAGTTGCATATTAAAGGAGGGAATTTTCTTTCCCATAAATTCTCCTCCCTCAAATGAAATGCTAAATATAGAATTAATCTTGTCAATTAAATCGTTCAGGATACCTTTTGCGGCCTCTACAGCGTCATCAAAGGCAGCCTTAAAGCCTTCTTTTATTCCGCCCATGATTCCATACCACTTATCTTTTGTGAACCAGGGAAGAACATCATCGGTCCACCACCGGACAAGGGCCGAGGTGCTCCACCATGTTTTCACCGAAGCCCAGCCGGTTTGAAATGCAAGCTTGACAGAGTTCCAAAGAGCTAGCCATCGGGTCGATGCAAACCAAGATGCAACGTCCTCAGTCCACCACTTGTATAGTGCGGAGGTCTTCCACCACGCCACAATTTCAGCCCACTTTAGGTTCCATACATATTTGACGTCATCCCAGAGCTTAATCCAGCGTTCTTGAGTAAACCAAGGAGCAACATTTTCAACCCACCACTTCCCCAGATCAAGATCCTTAAAGAAGGCATAAATGAGCATGGCGAGGTTCTCTAGCAGTTTATAATAAGCCCCAAACGGATTAAGGATGCTTGTTAGAAGATCCCACACGCTCCCCAGCCAAGACGTCAAGCCTCCGCCGAAATCTCCTGATGTAAACTTATCTACAGTTTCAAGCCCACCGGCCAGAGATTCGAAGGCACGCGCAACCCCGTCTAAGGCGCCTATGAACGCATTTGAAGCAAGTTTCTCAAGAAAGTCCGTTATCGCCTTAAAAGCCTTACTTTTCGAAATTCTATCAGCAGCTGCGGCAATCCTTTCGATAGCAGCCCCCAGCTTTTCAGCGGCATCCGTTAGCCATGTTGGCATTTCAATGGGATCTGGCGTAAGCGTAGGAATCGTTGCCGCACCACTCCCCCCACCCAAGGAAGACTTATTGCCGAGTTGATTGATCTCATCAAAACTGGCCATAGATTTTTCGGCATCTTTGGCGGCATCACTCACGCTCATTAGAGACGCAGTCTCACCGTCAAGCGCTTCGGAAGTCTCTCCAGCAGTGTTCATTAATGAAACAGATGCGCTTTTCAGCTTCGCTGCACCTGTGCTCTGGCTGGTGCCAAATAGCAAGCCGATAAATTGTCCAAGGTATGTAATTACCTTGGCAAGAGCATTTGCCAAGCTCGTTAGCGCGGGAATTGCAGCCTGGAATATCGGAGTAAATGCGGATTGTAATGCACCCTTAAGTTTCCCGAGTGCCGTTCTAAGTTCATCGTTCTTAACAGCCACCTCTCCGACATAGTCACGGAATTTTGCTGCCAACTGTGTGATAACGGTAAATATCAGTGCACTGCGAAGGACCGAAGTTATTCTCTTCTGGAATGTCGCCATTGAACTACTGGCCTTATTTGTTGCTCTCGTTATCGCATCAGGATCCCTTGGACTAGTCGCTTCCTTCAGCGCTAAGGCTGCTTCCTGTTCCTTCATCTGCAATTCCCGCAGCTTAACCTTTGCTGTATCTAGGTCCATACTCACCTTATGAATCGCCACACTGTCCTGCGTAAAGGCACTGCCGTCTGAGCGCATAACTGCCATCTGTGCCTGATAGTCCCGGACTTCAGCAGATACCTTCTCGATATCGTACTGCAAACGGGTCCAATATGTGCCAGTCGTCGAACCTCCTGTGGCAAGATACTTGTCCTGGGAATCAATAAGCGACATCAGTCGTGCATCGGCCTTCTGCATCGCGGTTTCGAGCGCGGTATACTGCTCGGTCGGAACCTGCGCAGTTTTAAGCTTCTGCATTTCTGCTTCAAGTTTCTGCACAGCCAGCGTCTGGCGTGACACGGCTGCCGTTGCCTTAGTTGCTTTGTTCTGTATTTTCAACATTCCCGAATCCATGCCGGAAGTGTCAATTTTCGTATCAAATACAAGAGATCCGTCTGACATAGTTAACCTCCTATAAAGTCTTTAATCAGGGATTTTTCGTCGTCTGTCATGCCAGATGATTTGAAGTCAATCATCCCGCGGTTTTCTCTATAAAACTCCTGCTCCCACTTTTCTAGTTTCTTTCCTTTTGCCTTCTTGTTTCTGATATTAACGATATTCGAGAAGGTGCATTCACCGATCTCATAGTAAAAACTGATGAAAGTCCACCAGTGCATGTAGGGCAGCGCTCTTATCTCGCAGCCGGCGGCCTTATTAATCGGCGCAACAATGTACGAAAAGTCCTGCTCCCAATCTACAAGCTTTGGACGCTTCCTCTGTGGCGTCGAATCGTCCCCGCACGAAATGAACCAGAGAGCTTTTCGAATAGCTTCTTCATAGTTTGAGATGCTTTCGGCGTCTTCGTAGAGGATCTCAAGAAGAGCGAGAGCTTTTTCTCCACTGGTAAACTCGTTATCAGAAAGGGCAGCGCATATATCAAGCGCTGCCCTGTAGTCTGACTGTATAGGATGCTCAATGCCGTCAATCTCGAGAGCTGTCGGTAATTCGCACATCATTTTTTCTTATACTTCCCGAGCATCTTCTGTAGCTTGGGATTGATTGAGGTTGTCTCTGCCGTGAAGCCCTCATCGCATTCGGCCATAACAGCAAGCAGGAGTCCAGCCCATATTGGAACACCGCCAGCAATAGCGAAGGCGCTGAGCCTGCCGAACGCCATTTCCGCTATGGGAGATTCGAAAGCAATGTCAATTATACTTCTGATTTCTTTGTCGGTGGATGCTATAGCTTCCATTATCCCTGCATCAGACAGACCGGGCGTAATCAGGCCTTTATACTTTTCCTGAAGCGCGTCAATCGCCATGAACGCCTCATAAAGACGCTTG
>JAYFQM010000141.1:0-72700 GCA_034927185.1 Oscillospiraceae bacterium
CAGAAGGATGGAGGATATCATCGAAGAAGCGAAGGCCCTTGCCAAAACCGGGACCAAGGAGCTTATCGTCGTAGCGCAGGACATTACGAGGTACGGCACTGATCTTTACGGCAGACGCGCGCTTTCGGAACTGCTGCGCAAGCTTTGTGAGATTCGGGGAATCGAGTGGATCAGGCTCCATTACCTATATCCTGATGAATTCGACGACGAGCTGATCGAGGTAATCGCTTCGGAAAGAAAGATTCTTAAATATATTGATATACCTATCCAGCACATAAATGACGGAATACTCAAACGAATGTACAGGCGCGGAACTGGAGCCGAAATACGAACGCTGTTCGCAAAGCTCCGGGAAAAGATTCCCGGAGCCGTAATCAGAACGAGCCTGATAGTCGGGCTTCCGGGAGAGGGCGATAACGAATTTCGTGAGCTTTGCGAGTTCCTGCGAGAAGCGAAAATCGAGAGAGCCGGCGTTTTTGTGTTTTCTCCTGAAGAGGGAACGCCGGCAGCCCTTATGACCGATCGCTGCGACGATGACGAAGCAAAGCACCGTCAGGAAATCGTCATGGAAATTCAGGCGGAGATTATGGAGAACTGGAGCCGTGCTTTCATTGGGAGAACCATAACTGTACTCTGTGAGGGCTATGACGAGGAACTGGGATTGCAGTTTGGCAGAAGCTTTGCCGATTCGCCGGATATAGACGGAATCGTATTCTTCACAGGCGAGTGCGCATCAGGAGAGTTTGCCGAGGTTGAGATTACGGAAACGGCCGAGGGCGAATGGTACGGACGGCAAGTGTGATTACTGAAAGGACTGGACTTGAGATGACTACCGCAAGTAAAATTACTATGGCGCGCATTTTTATGATACCGTTTTTTATGGCGGCGGCGCTGATGGATTTTAAGGGGCATGAATATGCCGCGCTTATAATTTTTATTGTCGCGTCGGTTACGGACAGCATCGACGGCTATGTTGCAAGGCACTACAACCAGATATCAACCTTTGGAAAGTTCATTGACCCTTTGGCGGACAAGCTGCTCGTTTTTGCCGCGCTGCTGATTTTTGTCGAACGCGGACAGATGGCGTCCTGGGCCTGCATGATCGTCATTGCCCGTGAATTTGCCGTTACGGGACTCAGGCTTGTAGCGATGGAGGATGGAGTCGTTATCGCAGCGGGTACATCCGGAAAGGTGAAGACCGCCCTGTCCATTGTCTGCTCCTGCATAATGCTTCTGCCGCATGACTTTGCTGCCCATCCGTGGTGGGTTACGGTTGACTGGATAAACGTTCTGATTATTGTTTTTGTCACTGTCTATTCGGGCGTCGATTATTTCCTTGCAAATAAAAGTGTACTTAATACAAAGGATTGACACGGTTTTAACTTCATGGTAATATAATGGCACAAAACTTAATATGGCTGTGAAAGGGAAAAGTAGAACGCATCCGCGCTCAAGAGAGTTGCCGTCAAGGCTGAAAGCGGCGATAGCGACGGAATGTTCGAAGTGCGCCCTGGAGCCATGGGAGGAGGAAATGCTTCCCCGTTTTGACCGCGTTAAGGTTATGGCCCGGTGATTGCCGGCGAGTGATAAATGAGAGTGGAACCGCGAAGTTTATTCGCCTCTCACGGACAGTTGTCCGTGAGAGGCGTTTTGGCTTTTTCGGAAGGAGAATAGTTGTGTTTAAGGACATCAAAGAACTGGTTAACGCATACAAAGCAAGAGACCCCGCAGCGCGCTCGACAATGGAAATACTACTGCTGTATCCGGGTCTGCGTGCAACATTGGCGCATAAAAGGGCCAACTATTTTTACAGGCACGATATGAAGTTCATTGCACGCTGGATATCGCAGGGCTCGCGCAGAAGAACGGGCATTGAAATACACCCGGGTGCGACTATCGGGAAAAGGCTGGTTATAGATCACGGTATGGGTATTGTGATAGGCGAGACAGCGGAGGTCGGTGACGATGTGCTACTGTATCAGGGCGTGACCCTCGGTGGTACGGGCAAGGACACGGGGAAGCGACATCCCACAATTGGCAACAATGTGCTTATAGGCTCGGGCGCAAAGGTTCTCGGACCGTTCAAAGTGGGCGACAACTGCCGTATCGCTGCAAACGCAGTTGTGCTGAAGGAAGTTCCGCCAAACAGCACCGCCGTCGGAGTTCCGGCAAGGATAGTCCGCATTGACGGACAGAAAACCAACTTCGCCGGCGATGTGGACCAGATCAGCGTTACGGACCCCATTGCAAACGAGCTTATTTCCCTACATGATCAGATAAACGCCCTGCTTGATAAAAAAGCAAAAGGCGAGTAATATAAAGATAGTCGAGTTCTGGAGGAAAGTGAACAAATGAAGCTTTTTAATTCAATGACAATGCAGAAGGAAGAGTTCGTACCCATAGAGGCGGGAAAGGTGAGTATGTATGCCTGCGGTCCGACGGTTTATAACTATATCCATGTGGGAAACGCAAGACCTCTGATTATGTTCGACGTGCTTCGCCGTTATTTCGAATACCGCGGGTATGAGGTGAGGTTTGTACAGAATTTTACCGATGTTGACGATAAAATTATCAAACGCGCTAACGAGGAGGGCGTCAGCTCAGGAGAAGTCTCCGAGAAATATATCGGGGAATACTACAAGGACGTTCGCGGCCTCGGAGTGCGAGAGGCAACCGTGCATCCGAGAGCTACCGAGAACATCGGTCAGATCATCGACATGGTGAAATCCCTTATCGATAAGGGATATGCTTACGAAGCTAACGGAGATGTCTATTACCGCACAGCCAAATTCGGCTCCTACGGGAAGCTGAGCCATCAGCCGCTCGAGGACCTGCAGGCGGGAGCAAGAATCGATGTTGCTGACATTAAGGAAAACCCGATGGATTTCGCACTTTGGAAGGCGGCAAAGCCCGGAGAGCCTTCATGGGACTCGCCCTGGGGCAAGGGCCGTCCAGGCTGGCACATCGAGTGCAGCGCGATGAGCAACCGCTATCTTGGCAAGACGATCGATATTCACTGCGGCGGACAGGACCTTATATTCCCGCACCACGAAAATGAGATCGCGCAGTCCGAGGCGGCAAACGGATGCAAATTCGTAAATTACTGGGTGCATAACGGCTTTATCAGCATAGACAACAAAAAAATGAGTAAGTCTCTCAACAATTTCTTTACGGTTCGTGAGGCGGCAGGTGCTTACGGCTATGACGCAATACGCATGTTCATGCTGATGAGCCATTACCGCAGCCCGCTGAATTATTCGGGCGAAATTCTGACACAGGCGGACAGCGCTCTGGAGAGACTTTCGACCGCGAGAGCAAATCTGTCCTTCTTCGCCGAAAACGGCGTTGACAGCGAGATGACGAGCGGGGAGAAGTTGCTTGCCGAGGGACTAGACAGATACCGCAAGCGTTTCTGCGAGGTCATGGACGACGACCTGAACACAGCAGACGCAATTGCCGTTATATTCGAGATGGTTCGTGAGATAAATGCCGCGGTGAGCCCCGTGTCAAATCCGACCAAGGCGCTTGCAAGAGTGTGCGCCGCCGTATTCGACGATCTTGCGGACGTTCTGGGGCTGCCGATTGCAAAACACGAGGAGGACATCGGCGCCGAGGTCGAAAAGCTTATCGAGGCCCGTCAGATCGCCCGGAAGGCAAAGAATTTTGTCGAGGCAGACCGCATACGCGACGAACTGAAGGCCAAGGGCATAGTCCTTGAGGATACGCCTCAGGGCGTCAAGTGGAAGAGAGTCTGATTTTTCAATATAATAAAAACAAATCCCGCTCCTTATCGAGCGGGATTCGTTTTTATTATATGCTTATCTCGGTTTGTTTATAGACGCTTGTTGACATGAAGTAACCAAAAAAAATCTGAGAAACAGGGATAACTTCCAGCCCGTAATGGCTGCTGCTCAGAAGTCTAAATATGGGATAATAAACGCAGTTGGCAGATGTGAAGCAAAGGATGAGTGAAAGAGACAGATACAGCGAAGGAAGAACCAGAAAAATGAACTTCGGCAGGTTTAATTTCCAACGACCGGCTTTTGCCGCTTCCGCCTTCAGATGCTCCAGCCCAAGAAGCGCGCCGAGCAGCATATTGATCAGTATCGTTACAGACATCCAAACATAGCTTATTGTATAGGTCAAACTCTGAATGCGGCTGATCCGTTGAAAAATGAGCATGTTCAGGAAGAACAATACCATAACGGTCAGTGCATAGGCAAAGTACTTTAGCCACGACCTTAGCTTCATAGTTAACTCCTCAATGCAGAGAGTTGGAGACAAACTGTATTGCGTTGTCGGTTACTCTCAGGGTTACCATGCCGCTTGTCAGAAGGTTGCCGTCGTCGTCATAGAAGCCCCCGTCGAACGCGTATTCGATCTCATAGGTATCCGCTGAAATCTGTCGCCCGCCGGTGCAGTCGGCAGCCAGATAGTTCGTGTCCCCGTGCCAGTGCACATAGGCGTCGTACTCCGCGACGTAGCGCCAGCTGAGGGAGGAGGACATGTCGGATAATGAGTATCCAGTTTTTTGCAGAAGAAAATCGCTTATCTGCTGCGCCGTAAGTATCGTTGAGTCGCAGTCCGGCGTGCCGTCCGTGAAGGTGGCCTCGTCCGCCGCCCTTATCGCGTCTGCGTTCGCGGGCGCGGGGAGGCCGGCGCCTGTATAAAATACCTGATACATATCGACATCTCGCACATCGTCGTAATCGGAAAGCAGAAAGCCGTAGTTGGACTCGTCACATAAAGCGTTTTCAAAATCTCCGACATCAGTATCCGAGAGTGCGGATGGGTACGAATCCGCTTCGCCACCCGGTTCCGCGGTTTGTTCAGCGCTTGGAAGCGCCGACTGAATTGGCCTTACGATTACCTCTTTCTTGCAACCGGTGAAACAACAGAGGGTAAAGGCGGCGGTTAGACACAGTAAAAAGACGTATTTTGCTTTCATTTCGTTGCCTCCTGATCTGAACTTATAACAATATATGATACTTTATTCAAAAAGTCAAAGGTAACACAATGAAAACACGAAGAGTAGGCAAGAAGATTCATCATTAACTTTCACGAAAAAGTGTTGACACTTACCTATGGATACTATATTATCATTGCGGCGATGGGGTTCGCCTCTAAATGCTTTACGCTGATGACTCCTGCTTTATTTCAAGGCGGGAATCATTATTTTTTTAGGAGAAAAATATGCAGAAGATAATTTATGTAGGTTTGGGCGGCTGTATCGGCGCGGTTGTGCGCTATCTCGTTTCCTCGAAGATAAGCGGAGCGCAGATACCGTTGGGTACTTTATTTGTCAACGTTCTCGGAGGCTTTCTTATAGGTGTAATCATGGAAATGTGCATATCAACAGAGTTCATTCCCCCTAATTTGAGACTTTTTTTGACAACGGGGGTTCTAGGAGGACTGACGACCTTTTCGACCTTCAGCTATGAAACGGTAAGACTCTTCGGCGAAGGCAAGCTGAAATTCGCTATCATTAATATTTTTCTTAACCTCTTACTATGCCTGGGTGGAGTCCTGCTAGGGCAGTATATGACGGCCAAGCTTATATAAAGCAAAAAGCTCCGGAGAAAAAATCCATTTTCTCCGGAGCTTTTTAGTTGACTTACGCAGCGTTTTCAGACGGCGCTGTCGGTTCGTGTGACTGAGTTGCTGCCGAGGGGCTCGGAGTCACGGGACTGGAGGGCACCGGAGCGGTCGGGGTCGGGATATCGGTTCCACTACTCGGGTTGCCGGAAGCACTTGCGGAAGGACTCTCGGAAGCTTCCTCAGAAGGAGACGGACTGGGCGTTTCGGAAAGCTCGCCGAAAATGTTTGTCGGACCTGAAAGGGTCGGAGTTTTGAAGGACTTGTATTCCAGACCTTCGTGCAGCGGTTGCATGATCTTTTTCCAGATCTGCGCCGCAGGGTTGCCGCTGACATACATGCGGGCCGGAGTATCGTAACCCGTCCAGACCGCAGCAACATAATATGGTGTGTAACCGACAAACCAGCGGTCGCAATAGTCGGAGCTTGAACCGGTTTTTCCGGCGTGAGGCATCGTTCCGAAATATGATTCGGAGCCAGTACCGTAGGTCGCTGCGATGTTCAGCATATAAGTTATGGTCCACGCTGTGTTGGCTTTGAAGGCTACGTCGGTCTTTGCGGTATTATCAAGAACCAGATTGCCGTCCGAATCTGTTATCTGCGTATAGGTCCGGGCATAGGTGAAAACTCCGTCGTTTGCAAAAGCGTCATATGCCTGTGCCATTTCGCGGACTGTTATTCCGTTTGTAAGCTGGCCGAGCGCAAGAGGCGCATAGTCACGGTCCGAATCGACAAGACTAACAACGCCAAGACGATCCTTGAGATAATTAAACGAAACTGAAGGTGTGAGTTTGTCGAGAATCTGGGCCGAAACGGTGTTTATGGAGTTTGTCAGGGCGTTTTGAATCGTGATGACACCGGCGTTGCCGCCGCCTGCATTTCTCGGGTACCAGTTTGTTCCGTTCAGATGAAGGTCAGGGTTGTCGTCAACCAGAGTTGACGGGGAAATAAGCCCCTGATCTATGGCCGGGGCATAAACCGCAATCGGTTTTATCGCGGAGCCGGGCGGACGAAGAGCATCGACAGCTCTGTTAAAGATGAGGTTGCCGGTTTTCGGGCCTATACCGCCCGACAAAGCCTTTATCTCGCCCGTATAGGGGTCGAGCAGGACTACCGCGGACTGGAGCGATTGCCCGGAGGGAGATTTTACAGTCGGGAAATTGGAAGCGTCCTGATAGATGTTATCAACTATATTCTGCGCACTCATATCCAGACAGGAATATATCTGCAGGCCGCCGTTATACAAAAGATCTTCGGCGGTATCCTGATTGATTCCCTTTTCATTCATCAAGTCTTTAACGACGTCTTCAATCACCGCATCGACATAGTAACTGTTTATTGTCTGTTCATACTGCTCGTTTTCGCCGCGCTTGAATACAAGAGTCTCGTTTACGGCCTGAGTATACTGGTCATAGTTAATATAACCCTGATCGTACATTTCCTTCAGAATAATCTCCTGCCGCTCTTTGTTGTTCGACCGGCTTATATACGGATCGTATTTTGAAGGGTTGTTGGTGATGCCTATTATGCAGGCGCTTTCGGCAAGATCGAGATCCCAGACATCCTTGTCAAAGTAGATCTTGGCTGCTGTTCCTACTCCGTTGCAGCTTTCGCCGAAATAGCTGACATTAAGATACCACTCCATGATCTGATCCTTGGTGTACATTTTCTCCATTTTGAGAGCACGGAAGATTTCCAGTATTTTTCGCTGTACTGTAATATCGTCTTCCTTCGTGAGGTTTTTGATGAGCTGTTGCGTGATCGTGGAACCGCCAAAGTCGTTTTTCATACTTAGGAACATGTTGCCGAAAGCCGCCGATGTTCTGTACCAGTCGACGCCGTGGTGTTCATAGAAACGCTTATCTTCTATTGCGACAGCTGCCTTTTCCATATATGTCGGTATGTTTTCGTAATCAACCCACACGCGGTTTTCCTTGCCGTGGAGAGAGGCGAGAGCAACGTTGTTTCCGTCGACGTCGGTATAATAGATCGTGCTCGCCAGATTCAAAGTCATGTCCTCAAGAGATATATTGAGATCATCGGAAAGATTGGTCTTGACGTAATATGCAAAGATACAGGTGAAAAGAAGCCCTGTTGTTATGAAGATCAGGAATAATGTCGCAAGTACTTTCAGGGTCACACGCAGGATATGTGAGATTGTTCCCGCCGTCGTATTTGCCGCCGCCTTTGCGGCTTTTCTAGCTTCCTTCTTGTTCATTTGGGTGAAACCTCCGTTGGGACATATATATAATCGAATGTTATTTCATCAAGCTAATTTAACCGCTATGTGCTTATTATATCACAGCCTCACGGCGTCGCTGTGATATATGCATAGAACACAAAATAGCGTTTGCTTTGCGAACATTATAACATAGAGTGTCAAATAGAGATAGTATAAATGCAGATATATTTTTGTCGGCAAAATCGATTAAATTCTTTTCATCGGGGGAATAATCCAAATAAATACTTATTTGGAGGACTGTGATTTTGAAAATAAAAGTTAAGGTCGCGATTATCGGGATACTTATCCTGCTTTCGGCATTTCTTTGCGCGTTTGCCGTTCTCGATGGCCTTAAAGCAGAGGATGAGGGAGAGACTGTAGGCTGCATCACCGAAAGCCAGACGGAGCCATGCTACGTCCTTAGAGACTATGAGGGATATGTTGCGATATATGTTGAGAACGACCCAAGCTGTCCCATGACCGTCACTGATATTCAGGTGTCAACTTTAAGAGATCTGGACAAAAAGCTCCTTGAAACAGGGCTTAAGCTCTATTCCAGAGAAAGGCTTATGATGACGCTTGAGGATCTGGGTTCATAAAGCTATATCACCGCGCCTTTTGGATTGATTTCTGTTCGGATATGAGGTAGAATGTGCTATCGGGACTGTCGGTTTCCGTCCCACAACTTACAGGAGGCACAAATTATGAATGAGGATTTCGGAAACGATATAATTACCATAACCGATGACGAAGGAAACGAATATGTTCTTGAGCATCTGCATACATTGGAACATAAGGGCTGCTTTTACATGGCTTTTTTACCAACAGATATTGATGAGGACGATGAAGACTACGGCCTTATCATACTGAAGGTCATTGTGGAAAACGGCGAAGAAATACTGGGCTCTATTGATGATCCCGATGAATTGGAAGAAGTGTATGAATTATTTGCGTCGGTTCTTTTTGACGAAGAAGAGGAATAATATGTTCCTTGGACAGGCAAATATTTCAATTATTTTTCCTTTGATTTTTCAGAGCTTCGGTTGTATAATTTCATTGGGAACGGATGAGCTTTTTAAAGCGTCCGTCCTGTGAATCGGCACAGCGGTTTTTCGGAACCTGCTGTGTGCGTGAGGGGTCTTATAAACCCACATCTATTATAAGGGACGCCGTATTTTTTCTTCCGCTGTGAATTGCAGGCCTCCCGAGGCGGCTATGACCGTTCTTGGATGTTGGAAGCAGAGAAACAGCAGAGAGGCGACCCACCTGCAACTACGTGCAGGTTCTTACAAGGTCCCCACGGCAATAGCGGGCTCGGCCGGCGCGAAAGCGCCGGCCCTTTTTTCGCAGTCAAATTTTTGCAACAATATATGTCAAAAAACCGCAACCAAGCCTTTAGTGAGCATGGATGCGGTTTTTTTCATTCAGTATTCGACCGAATTTTACAAGATATTATCTTTTCCGACTAGTTTTGACATATTTCGCGGTATCAGGGTGTTACGATTCTTTCTAACAACACAAAACGCAATAAGTTTGGCAGACAGCTTTAAATTTTTAAAATAAATATTTTTGTGTACGCAAATGTACATATTTTATACGGCTTCCTCCTATGGTCGGGGAGGGAACAGCTTGAGAAAAGAATTGAGCGATACCGATGTTATAAGCCATATAGGCGCACTGGCGTTCGGCAAAGCGAACGACGCTGTTAAACTGGTTTTTCTCGATCCGCAGGAAAAGGATCAGATCAGAAAGCTTGATCTCGGTATGGTTTCGGAAATCAAAAGGGGCGCGAACGGGGCGGTTGAGGTGAAGCTTATTGACAGAATTGCTCTTCTTGAACTTCTGGCACATCTTACGGCGCCGCAGGCGTCAAAAGGCGGCGAGGCCGAAAGCTTTTTTACAGCCATGGATAAAGCGGCTGCTAAGCTGGGTGCGGTCGACTCATGAGATTTGAAACCTTCAGTGAAAAACAGGGACTTGCGCTTACTTGGTGGAGCGACTCTTCGCCTTACGAGGATTATGACGCAATTATCTGCGATGGTGCCGTCCGAAGCGGAAAAACGCTTTGTATGGGGATATCCTTTGTCTGCTGGGCGATGCGAAAATTTTCCGGCCAGTACTTCGGCATGTGCGGAAAAACGATCGCTTCTTTGCGGAGAAATGTTATAGGCGTTCTGCTCCCGGTCATGAGCGATCTTGGATTCATCTGTGAAGAAAGGATTTCTAAAAATCTTTTCACGGTCAGCTTCGGAGGCAGAACAAATACATTTTATCTTTTTGGAGGGCGGGACGAGAGCTCCCAGGCTCTCATACAGGGAGCAACTTTTGCGGGCGTTCTGCTTGACGAAGTCGCTCTGATGCCGAGAAGCTTTGTCGAACAGGCCTGTGCACGATGCAGCGTTGCGAACTCAAAGCTCTGGTTTAACTGCAATCCTGAGGGTCCGAATCACTGGTTTTATTTGGAATGGGTCAAAAAATCGCGGGAACGGAGAGCGTTATATATCCATTTCGAGCTCGAGGATAATCCGGCGCTTTCAAGAAGAATTATTTCAAGATACCGCAAAATGTACTCCGGCGTTTTCTACAGGCGTTTCATTCTCGGAGAGTGGGTTTCGTCGCAGGGTAGAGTTTACGACTTTTTTGACGAGAGCTATATCGGGAGCGCGCCTGAGGGCGAAATGGAAGAATATGCGGTTTCCTGCGATTACGGAACGGCAAACCCTGCGTCCTTCGGGCTCTGGGGACTTAAGAGCACGGTTTGGTACCGGCTGAAGGAGTATTACTATAATTCGCGGGCTGAAGGAGCGCAGAAGACAGACGCCGAGTATGTCGTGGATCTTATGCACCTTTGCAATGGCGTGAGCCCCCGAAGTGTGGTTGTGGACCCGTCCGCGGCAAGTTTTATCGAGGCGCTGAGGAGAGAGGGACTGAATGTTCTGAAAGCGGATAACGACGTTCTGAGCGGCATCAGGCTTACGGCAGATCTGCTGAAATCGGGAAAGCTCGTGATTTGCAGGGACTGTGTCGACGCGATAAGGGAATTTTCCCTGTATTCATGGGACGAAAAGCAGGAAGGAAAGGATGCGCCCATTAAGCAGTTCGATCACGCGATGGACGATATCCGCTACTTTGCCGCGACGGTCGCCGCCCCGTCTGCGGACAGCGGCTTTGCCGCGACCTTCGTGGAGCGTGGCTGATATTTACTATGAGAGGCGTGGAGAGCGCCGCGCGAAGTATTGGAGGAAAGTATGAGCATTTTTAAACGAGCAAGGCTGAAGCCGGCCGCAATTTCGACGCAGATACGGACTGCTGAAACACATCCTTTCGGGATGCTAGAAAACTATATTCCGCTGGGAGGTGGGGATATAAGGCTTTACAGGGCCATCAGAGAGGCGGTGCCGGTGCTTGATTCGGCTGTTATGAAGATTATCAGGCTGACTGGCGGCTTTTCCGTTTGCTGTACCGACAAGAGAACCGAAAAGGATCTGAATGAGTTTCTACGATCCGTTAACGTAGGACGTTCGCAAAAAGGCATTGGCGCGTTTCTGGACAACTACATGGATTCGCTTCTTACCTGCGGCAGGGCGGTCGGGGAAATTGTGACCGATGGAAACAGGGACATCGAGGCCGTGCTTTGTGGCAATGTTTGCGATGTACAGGTCAGAGAAGGGCTGTCGCCGCTGGACTTCGTCATCTGCGGACGCGGAGATTCGGGGATATTCGAGCCGCTGCCTTATCAGAATCTTATTCTGTTCACACCGCTGAACCCCGAGGCCGACGCGCCTTACGGCGTTTCGATTTTTCGCAGCATGCCCTTTTTGACTGAGATACTGCTGAAGATATACAACTCCATCGGACTTAATTGGGAGAGAGCGGGTAATGTGCGCTACTCCGTCGTTTATAGGCCGCAGGGGGACGTTATCGACAAGGCTTACGCAAAGGAGCGCTCGGAACAGATCGCAAGAGAATGGAGCGCTGCTATGCAGAGCGGGAAAAATGGTAGCGTCAGGGATTTTGTCGCGGTCGGAAACGTGGACATAAAAGTCATCGGAGCCGACAGCCAGATACTCGACAGCGAGGTGCCGGTCAAGCAGATACTTGAACAGCTCGTTTCCCGAACAGGTATTCCTCCTTTTATGCTGGGGCTGAACTGGTCGTCAACCGAGAGAATGTCCGCACAGCAGGCCGATCTTATGACGAGCGAGCTTACCGCGTTCAGGCGGACGCTGACACCCGTCGTCGAGCGGATCTGCGATCTGTGGCTTCGTATGCACGGCAGAAGCTGCGGATTCGAGCTTATGTGGGAGCCGATTAACCTGCAGGACGCTGTCGAGGAGGCAAAGGCAGCGTTATACGAAGCCCAGGCGGGAAAATTTGCCGAAGGAGAGAAAACAAATAAAAATATGTCTTAACTAGATATAAATATATATTGGGAGGTAGGTATATTGAAGATTTATAAGGCCGGCTCGGACAGCGTAAAAGCGCCGGATGCGGAAGCGGAGCTTGAGGCGATCAACAACTATGCCAAAACGGAACTGACCGCAGAGCAGATTTATACTTTTTCCGTCGTGCTTTGCGACAACGAGGTTGATCGTGATTTTGAGAAGTTTTCCGATGAGGCGCTGAGTGAGCTGGCTGAGCTTTATGTTGGGAGAACGGGAATATTTGACCATGAATGGAAGGCGACAAACCAAACCGCCAGGATTTACCGAACTGAGATAGTAAGGGAAAATGGCATTCTAAACAGCCTAGGAGAGCCTTATGCGATACTTAAGGGCTACGCCTATATGCTGCGCAGCGAAAAAAACGCCGGGCTTATCGAGGAGATCGAGGCCGGAATCAAGAAGGAAACGAGCGTGGGCTGCAGCGTTGCAAAGAGAATATGCTCCATTTGCGGCGAGGAAGCTCACACCGGAGGCTGCGGACACATTCCTGGAAGGGAGTATGACGGCAGGCTTTGCTATCTCGAGCTTTCTGATGTGAAGGACGCATACGAATGGAGCTTTGTAGCGGTACCTGCGCAGAGAGGGGCGGGAGTCGTAAAGCGCTTTGGAGCGCCTGACAGCCTGAAGGGTTTTGTTCAGAGCAAGCAGGGAGGAAGATTCTTTGCCGAATATGAGGCTTTGGAGAAAGATGCGGTTATGGGCCGCGAGTATAGAAACGCACTGAAAAACGAGGTCCTGCGTCTCGGACTTCTCTGCGATCCGAAAATTTTTGAAGCGCTGTCGGAAAACGCGGCCAATATGGGTGCAAGAGAGCTGGAGAACCTGAAAGAAGCCTTTGAAAAGCGCCTTGAAAGCGCTTTCCCGCCAAAAACGCAGCTTCCCGGAAAAGATAAAACCGTCTCCTTCGACGGGGACGAATATATGGTTTAGGCATTACGGCTGATGCTGTTTGCAAATATATTTGGAGGTAAGATTGTGAAGGTAAGTTTTGAGGGTATAGGAGAAAGCGTAGTTACATTTTTTAACAGCGCGACAGGCTCTGCTACTGCCGGGGCTCCCGTTCTGATCAGCGCAAACGGAGAGGTTTCCGCATGTGCGGACGGAGACCGTTTTTTCGGCTGTGCGCTGGCCTGCGACACGGATATCGCAGCCATACAGACGGCGGGGTACATAGAACTCGCTTATTCCGGTACGAATCCGGCGGTCGGTTTTGTCAGGCTTGCGGCAAACGGTTCGGGTGGTGTTAAAGCTTCTGAAGATGGAGGAGAATTCCTGGTCGTAAATGTTGACACCGCAAACAAAACTCTGGGCCTTATGCTTTAAGGCCCGAACAACAGGAGGAGACTATGATGGCATATAAGTTTAACGAAATCAGACTTGATAAGGGTATGTACGGAGAAAGTGGAAAGAGTTTTACTCAGGTTCTTGAAAAGCTCGATCCGTCCGAGGATTACAAGGGCACGGCCTATGAGGGACTCGACGCTTACCAGCGTCAGCTCAAGCGCTTCGATATCAAAGTCCGCGGTACAGGTAGCGATTCCGTCGAGAAGTTTTTCCACACTACCGACAGCGCAGTGTTATTTCCCGAATATGTTGCGAGAAGCGTCCGTCAGGGTATGGAAGAGGAAAATGTCCTGCCTTCGATTACTGCCACCGTCACAAAGTTTGATGGTATGGATTACCGCAGCATCTACTCCGTTCCCACGGACGACGACAAGAGTCTTCGGCGAATAGAGGAAGGCGCGGTTATTCCTCAGACTGAAGTGAAGGTTCGTGAGAATCTTGTAAAACTGCATAAAAGAGGGCGTATGCTTGTAGCTTGCTCTCCAATCGGCGTTAAAAACATCCTATTATCGCATTTATCGACGCAATTCGATTATTTAGGCTATTTTTACCATACTCTCGTAAACCTATATTTTCAATTATCATAAAATGAAAATATTTATAATATTTAATAGTAATATTGCTAATAGTCATATTTGTGGACAAGTTGCGAGGGAACCAGGACGCTTCACCTACAGGCGTTTGTATGAACATGCCCGGCAAAGGAAGAATGGGAACATAGGGCCGTGCTTTCGAGTTTATAAAAATCGCAGCATTCCTGAGATTATTTACAATTTGAATTATAAAAACACTGCAGCCTTCCACGGGTGTATTAATTCCATGGAAGGCTGTTTTTTTGTGCGCCAGTTCTTGCGCCAATTGTATGATATTTGATGAAAAAACAAAATCCTGTGTTCATTGAAAACACAGGATTTTATATTGGTGGAGGAGGGTGGATTCGAACCACCGAAGTCACTGACAACAGATTTACAGTCTGCCCCCTTTGGCCACTCGGGAACTCCTCCATATAAATTCTTCGACGCCGGATGTGGAGCTGGTGGACGGATTCGAACCCCCGACCTGCTGATTACAAATCAGCTGCTCTACCGGCTGAGCTACACCAGCGCGTCATCAGCGAGATTCATAATAGCAAAATTATGACCTTTTGTCAACATCTATTTTAGCTATAGATAAAAGAACGGAGAGATGCATTATGGCGGATATGCTCGAACTTTCAGCCCAATACAGAGCGGTGGGGATTAGTTGCAGGAGGCGCCAGCTTGAGCTGGAAAAGCAGCTGGGCAGCGATATCCAGGAGCGAAATGAGTATGAGCTGAAGCGGGAAATTACGATGCTGACGGCAATGAGCAGGGACTGCATCGCAACGTCCAATTATCTCAGGGCATACTTCGAAAGGAGAGAACATCTTGAAAGGCTCAGAAAACAAAAAGCTGGAATATGAAGCTTTGCAGGAGTTTATCGAACTCGTAGACGTGGGGGGAAATCTTGGCAGTCGTGTCCGCTGCGCGATCAATGAGGAGCTTACAGACAGACAGCGCGAGCTCATAAGTCTCTATTATCTGGAACAGATGAGTATGACAGAAATAGCTGAAAGGCTTGGACTGAGTCCATCAACCGTGAGCAGGACACTTAAACGCGGGAGGGTAAAGCTGAAAAGATATCTCAAATACAATGGAAGATATATTGCAGACGCGGTAATTGATTGAGTTTGCAAAAGCAGAGTCTGTATGCTATTATATAATATATTTATTACGTTCTTTTTTGCGGCAAATCTGAAAGGTAAGAAAAGAATAATATGCTATCCTGTTTTGAAAAACGAAAGAGATTCTCATTACTTATATCGGTATTAGCCCTGGCACTTTGTCTTTGCTCTTGCGGCAAGGAAACTTATGTGGATCCGCACGCCGGGATGGTTTGTGTTTCCGATGGCAAAGGCGGAGAAATGTGGGTCAAGCTTTACGACGATGTTCCGGCGTCCTCGTTTACTGCTGATCAGTTTTACTCTGACGGGGCTTACATAAACTACGCCGGTACACAATACAAAGCACTCAGAGGCATCGATGTTTCCGAGCATCAGGCGACAATCGACTGGCAGAAAGTACGCGACGACGGAGTTGATTATGCTATTATCCGGGCCGGATACCGGGGATACAGTGAAGGGAAGCTGTATGAGGACGCTTGTTTCAGGGCAAATATTGAGGGTGCTAAGGCCGCGGGACTGAAGGTCGGAATATATTTCTTCTCACAGGCCGTTAACACAATGGAAGCGGCCGAGGAAGCGGACTTTCTCCTTAATTCCGTTAAGGGCTATACTCTCGACCTACCGGTGTTCTTCGACTGGGAACAAGTCTCCGGCGTCGGACAAACTCGTGCGGACGATGTTGACGGAACTACTATAACCGACTGTGCGCTTTCTTTCTGTGCGACTGTCGAATCAGCGGGATACGAAACAGGAGTTTATTTTTATCGTTCTCTTGGCTACTATGATTATGAGCTGGACAGACTTGAGAATCTTGTCTTCTGGGTCGGAGCACCCGGCGACGCTCCCGACTTTTATTATAAACACGCTGTGTGGCAATATTCTTTTTCCGGTACGGTAAACGGCATCAAAGGGGGAACAGATTTGAACCTGCTGTTTGAGGAAGTGCCGGTTACAGCCTCGGGCAACCCAGCTCCAAGCGGCGATTCTGAAGAAATTGTACCGCCCGAAGTTACAATGCCGGGATAATGCATACAATATATAGAAACTCCGGAGCCGCCTTAATTGGGTAGTTCCGGAGTTTCTTCTGATTATTCTGATCTCTCTTCTTCGGATCTTTCGGGGATGTCCTCGCCATCCGAACCTTCTTTAGCAAAGTCATCCTCGGATACCGCCTTCTCATCCGGCTTATCTACAGTGACTTCCGTAAACTCGACCTCAATATCGCAGTCTTTTGAGCCAAGCCCGGCCCTGAGATCATCAAGCTCCGAGAGAATTTTGGATATGTTGTCGTTTGCCAGAGTTATCTCGTCGCAGAGCTGCACGAAAAAGCCGTCCGGAGCGTTTTTGCGCGTTTCGTAATAAAGTTTGCCGATTTCAAGATATGCTTTTTCGATCGTATCCTTTTCAGCACCGAGTTCCATGTTGAGTTTTGCAATCCGAGCAACATCCCTTGCTTTGTCGGCGGCCTTTTCCGCGTAGCCGCGGGTCTTTCCCGCTACGGTTCCAAGAGTATTCAAAAACTTGCCTTTAAGATCGTTCATGTCTGCCATAATATTACCTCCTTAATATTTCACATATGTAGTATATGTTGATTATTTTTCTTTGTCTGATTCATCATCTTCCGATATTTCTTCGGAGGAAGATATTTCATCTGCTCCCACAGCCTTTTTCCCTTCGGCAGATGCAGCCGCGTTGACCAGCATTTTGCTCCTGTCGTGGGGGATAGAGCCGTTTACAGCAAGATATGCAAGGGCAACAATAACACTTGCTCCCGCAAGCACCTGAGAAACGCGCAGACCTGTATTGAATAGGTACAGGCTATCCGTGCGAAGCCCCTCGATCAGCATACGCCCAAAGCCGTACCAGGCGACATAGATAGCGAAAATCTGCCCGTCGTAGCGGCGCTTACCGGATTTCGAAAAAAGGTGAAGCAACAGTAAGCCAAGCATATTCCACAGGGATTCATAGAGAAAGGTCGGATGGACGTAAATCGTTTTACCAGCCGCATCCGTCAGTCCCATGCGGCAAAAAATATCCGTTTCGCGCCCAAAAGCCTCACGGTTCATAAAATTTCCCCAGCGACCGATGGTCTGTCCGATTAGCAGGCCGAATGCTCCGAGATCAAAGTATGCGCCGATGGAAGTTTTCTTCACCTTGCAGTAGATCAGCACTGCGATTACGGCAAAAATTATTGCGCCGTAAATCGCGAGTCCGCCGCTGCGAGTGTCAAAAACGCTCCAGAAGTTGTCTTTGAAAAGCGAATAGTTGAACACAACGTAATAGAGTCTGGCACCAACTATGGCAGAGGGTACGGCGAAAAGCAGCATATCAATAAAGCTGTCCTGCGAAATTCCAAAGTCCTTGGAGCGGTGGTTGCAATAAAGATAGGCAAGTAGGAAGCCCATCGCGATTATGAAACCGTACCAGTAAAGAGGAAGACCGAAGAAATTAAAAGACGAGGAGGGATTTAAAGCAAACTTATCCCCGAACATGGGGAAGGTTATCGTTGCGTTTGGCACGCTTTGCACAGTGTCCATTGCGTTTTGTCCTTTCGTTCAGCGCTCCATAGGCGAAACCACCGAGAGCGCCAGCTTTTCGGGAGAGAGATTTTCCACGATGAAATCACGGACATCCGAAAGAGCGATTTTGTTTATCTCTTCAAAGGCGTCCAGCGGACGATAGTCCGCAAAAGCTCCGTTTGCAAGCTCCTGCGCCAGAGCTGAAAATGAGCTCAGAACGCGGAGCTGCGCTCCGAAATGGGATCTTTTCGCATTCTCAAACAGAGTTTTGTCAAGCCCTTCGGACCGGATCTTCGCTATTTCAGAATTCAGCTCGTTCATTACTCCGTCGACGTTCCGGCTTTCACCGCCTGCCAGAATCATTGCAGTACCGGCAGTGTAGTCAAGCTCGTACTCGAAGCTTCCGTTCAGGAGCCCGTCGGCATATAAGCGCGTATAAAATGGTGAAGAGGGACCGAAAAGAAGACGAAGCGACATCTCACCGATCAAAACCTGACGAAGTCTTCCCGGCCCTTTGCTTTCGGGATTCAGCTTGGAGCCGAAAAGAAACTGAGGAGCTGAGACCTCCATAGCGACTTTTGAGCTGTTTTGATGCGGAGTTGCCGAATCCTCGGAGCCGTAATCGCTCTCCGGCACTTCGCCCGGCTCCGCAGGCAGGATTTCGTGCGCCATCGCTATGACGGCTTCGGAATCGACATTGCCGACGACCGCAAGAGTCATGTTGGAGGGATTATAAAATACCTTATGGCAGTGATAGAGAGTGTCGCTTGTGATTTCCGCTATGCTCTCAATCGTTCCGGCAACAGATTCGCGTACGGGATTTGCCCTATACAGGCATTTTAGAAGATTGTAGTACAGGACGTAACCCGGAGTGTCCTCCACCATTCTGATCTCCTGCCCGATTATTCCCTGCTCCTTCTGAACGCTTTCCGGCGTGAAATACGGAGTAGAAACAAAGCTGAGCAGTGTGCGGAGATTTTCTTCGAACTGGCTTGTTGACTCAAAGTGATACGCCGTCATACTTGAGCTTGTAAACGCGTTGGGCGAGGCGCCTCTTGAAGAGAGAACGCTCAAAGCGTTGCCGTCCGGCATGTCGAACATTTTGTGCTCAAGGAAGTGAGCGACGCCGGCCGGGGTGTCCAGCCACTGACCGGAGAGCTTAAAGCGCCTGTCCGCGCCGCCGTAATTTGTTGCAAACATCGCGTAGCTTTTCGAAAACTGAGGTTTTGGCACTATGCTTATTTTCAGCCCGTTGGGCAGGGTTTCAGATATAAGAGTTTCATCGATGTTTTTGAAGTAATCCTTCCGCATCAGTCGGCCTCCTTTTCCCCGCGCAGGAAGTAAATGGCGTCGCACTCGACTCCCTTGGCTATTGCTACGACCTCACCGGCCGTTATTTCCTCGGTCAGGGCCGCAAGTTCCAAAGGAGGACAGTCGGGACCAATGAGTGCCTGATTGAGGTAGAAGTCCTCAAGGGCAATCAGGCTGTCTTCAATCGTGCGATAATCACTTGCAACGGAGCTTTTCGCGGAACTCAGCTCATGCTCCGATATATCGCCGCGCTTGACGGCATCAAGCTGCGAGAGTATTTCGGAAAGGGCGGCGTCGTATTTGTCAAACTCAATGCCGGAGCTAACGGCGAGTATACCCTTGTGCAGGTCGACAAACGAGCTGGCAAAATAGCACAGAGACAGTTTTTCACGAACATTCATGAAGAGCTTGGATGTGGCACTGCCTCCATAGACCGCGTTGAACACGCGGATCGCCGCGCTGTTGGGTTCCTCCATGCATTCCCCGAGACGGAAGCCGATTGCTAGCTTGCCCTGTGTAACCTGCATGACGTCCTCAAAATATCGCGGAGTTTCCTCCAGGGAGTTCATACGGATATCAGTTCCAAGATCAGGTTCCTCTTCGGAACGCGGAAGACCCGAAAAAGCTGATTTGACCGCAGTTCTGACGCGGGAAGGATCCGCGCCGCCGCAATAGAAAATCTCAACAGGGGATGAAGCAAGCATCGAGTGGTAATGCCGCGTCAGTTCGTTTGCCGTGACGCTTTCAGCCTCCGTCTCCGTACCGAGCTTATCGACGGAGTATTCCTCCATCGCGCACATGTTTTCGAACAGGCGCTGCACCGAATACGCGCGTTTTTCGTTTATGCGTCCGCGAATTTGCTCCAAAAGCTGTTCCTTTTCACTCTCAACGTACTCTCGCAGGAAAAGCCCTCCGCGAGTCCTGGGCATTAGAAGCATTTCGCCCACAAGACTGGTGATCTGCTCGAGAATAACGCCGGATTCTGGGATGAAGGCGTCATCGGCAAAATCGGCGTAAAGCCCGACCACCTGTATTTCGCCCTTTTTACGAATAACTGGTTTGATGCGCGCACCGTATAGCGAGTCCAGCTTTGAGGAGATTGCGGCCATATCCGGAAGAGTTGCCGTTCCGCGGCAGAGTACCGCCGGGATAAGGGCGTTTTTGGCCGCGGCTTCGCGGCCGAGCGGCATAAGAAGATTTACGCTCAGGCAGTTCGTCTTGAATTTGCCCGTTTGCAGACATGTCAGAACTACGTTAGGCATTATGAGTTCGGTCGATGGGTTCAAGGTCCGCCCTCCGTTCGGTTTAATTTAAATAATTTCTCCGTAGTTACTATACCACAATTAACCTATTTTGAAAATGACATTTTCATGAATTTTTGGTTTTCCGCTTTTAAGGTGCGTCTTCATCTTCCACAGCGCCAGCGTTAGATAAAGTAAAGCTCCGGTCCTTTCCGTTTCTGTCCCGCAGCGTTACATGCGCTTCCTGCCAGACGGAAGGCAGCTTTGGGGCAAAGGTGAGCTCGCCGTTTTTTAGCCTTATTCCAAGCAAGTCCTCCGTTACGGTTCTGAAAAACCAGCCCGCGGAGCCGGTATACCAGCTCCAGCCGGCTTTTCCGGGGCAATCGGGATTGCCCGAGATATCCGCCGCAAGAACATAGGGCTCCGCCTCGTAATTTACGAGGTCCCGGCTTTCCGGCAGCAGGAATTCAATGAGCCTGAAGGCGTCGTCGGGACGGTTTTCAAGCAGCAGAGCCATCGCAAGCCATACGGCACCGTGAGTGTACTGGCCGCTGTTTTCCCTGAAGCCGGGGCCGTAGCTCTCGATATATCCGGGGCTTGGATCCGCATTTTCGAAGGGTGGGTCGAACAGGCGTATTATCCTATTATCGTTGTCAAGCAGCCTTTCCACGGCGCTCGTGAGCGCCAGATTTACGCGGGAGCTGTCGGCGTCCGGGCTGAGAGCCGCAAAGCTCTGCGCGATTGAATCGATCTGGCAGCAGGGCTGCGACTTCTCACCGAGTGGTTCACCGCTGTCATACCAGCCACGCAGGAACCATTGACCGTCCCAAGCCCCGTCCGCACTTTTTCCCAGCTCAACGGCGGCCTTTTCATATTTTTCGGCGTCCTGTCCCAGCGTATGCAGCAGAGAGGCGATCCGGTGTGCGGTGTGAGAGAAAAACCATGTGAGCCATACGCTTTCACCCTTTCCCTTAGATCCAACCTTGTCCATGCCGTCGTTCCAGTCTCCGTTGCCGATTTTTAGAAGCCCGTGCTCACCTCTGCCTCGTTCGAGGACGAGGTCGAGAGCTTTCAGCGCATGGATGATAACTTCGCTGAAGGCATCCGAGTAGGACGCTTTTTCATAGCGGTCGTGTTCGTCGGAGGGGAGAACGGGCGAGCTGAGCCACTGGACAGGAACGTCGCAGAGAGCGTAGTCTCCGGTTTTCTCGGTGTATTCGCAGAGCGCCCAGGGGAGCCACAAGAGATCGTCGCTGCAATGAGTCCGGACACCCTTTGTCTCTTCTCCCAGCGTGTGCCACCAGTGCATGACGTCTCCCTCCTCATACTGATGACGGCAGCACTCGATAATTTGCGCCTTGGCATAGGACCCGTCAAGCAGTATTACGTTTACAGCGTCCTGAAGCTGGTCACGGAAGCCCGTCGCGCCGCCGCTCTGATATATGCTGCAGCGCCCCATAAGCCGGCAGGCAATGGTCTGATAAGAGACCCAGCCGTTGATTAGCCGGTCGAGAGCGGGGAGAGGAGTCTTGATCTTTATCCCCGAAACGGTTTTTTGCCAATGGAGCAGCGTGTTTTTATAGGACTCCGAAGTAGCATCGAGCGAGCACAATTCCTTGAGCTTTTCTCCGTCGTCGCAGCCACAGACCAGAATAAATGGGGAGGAGGCTTCGAAGCTGATGCCGATGAATCCCGCAATTTCGCAGCTGTTGTCCGTCTTTTTCTGAAGCCAGAGACCTCTGTTCGTGGTAAAGCCAGCCATCTCGGCGTTTGAGCATATACGGAAGCTGGAACCTGGAAATGGGCTTTCGGGGCTGTCCGCGACAAAAAACTCTCCCTCCCGGATAACACGCGAGCGCAAAGCTCCGCTGTCGTCACCGCCAAGTACAAGGTCGCTGCTCCAGCGGAAGGGAAGAGAACCTTGCCCGTCCCATTCGACGAAGAGAACCCGTGCGTCGGCGTCCGGAGGTACGAAGCAGGTCGTTTTGACGTAAATATTACTATTCAGTTTTTTTCCCCATTGGGCGTAGCCGAAGCCATAACGGACCGTGCAGCCGGTGTCGTCGGGGGAGGCGAAAAGGCTCTGGCCGCCGCTCTCGAAAATTTCTGTACCGCGCGTAGTGATACTGTCGCAGAGCCAGCGGTTTATATGATACTCCCGGGCGTTTTTATACCACATGTGTCCGGTTCCGCAGTCCGTTGCAAAAAAACCGAAACGTCCGTTCGTCAGGATGTTGCCCCATGCCCGAGGCGGTAGAGAACGGTTTACATAAAATTCAAAGCTATCATCGTCGGCCCAATTAATCTGCGGAAAAGACTGCAATGAAGATTCTGAAAAGGTAGACATAATATATGAAGCACGATTTGCGATTTCACGTCGGTTTCGCGGAACGGCCGAGCTTTCCAGCAGGCCGCCGACATTCATGGAACGGTCAATAATGTGAATATGCTCGCTCTCGGAGCCTATGCATCGTCTGAGCTCGCAGAGCGCCGTAGCGGCGGGGCGTAGATAATCGCCGCCCTCGTCGGTCAGAAAGACAAGATCAAAGGGACAGGACAGCGAGCGTAAAAAAGCGTGCTGCTTCATCAGCTCCTCCGCGGCCTCCAGCTCATCCGCTGTCGAAACGGGACTTGTAAGCAGCGGCAGACAGCCGGATATGCCCAAGCGCCATAGTTCTTGCCTGGGCGGAACGCCTGGGGAGGAAAAGGGAGCGGGATAGTTTAGAGTGCTGATAAGGCGCATCGCGGCTTCCGCCTGAGCGTCGCTCAGCCGAAGCTCAGAGGCCCTTTCCGCGGGGAAATCGGCTGCATCCTCCTCGCCGCCAGTCAGCATACGCATCGCGGAGGCATAGGCCTCGTTTTCACTTTCGCCCATCGCAAGCGTTACGGTTACGGCTGCCGATGTTTCCTTGGCGAGACGCAGCGGGAGCCTGACGCAGACGAGCGGGTCATTAAGCCAGCCGAGCTGTGAGGGAACGAACGCTTCAACGGCAGGGCAAAGCCCGCCTCTGCCAGGAACAAGCGAGCGCCTTGCGGAAACCTCCATGGGTACGGAAGAGGCAAGGCATAGAAAGCATTCGGGTATATTCTCCCTTTCAAGGCGCCTGATTATCAGAGCGCCTCCGCGCATTTTTGCATGAAGACCCAGCCTGTAAAAAGCAGGATGGTTTACATAATCGGAGTATTCGGCCATAACCGGCTCGAACAGGAGGCACAGCTCGCAGTTCTCCTCACTTCCGTTTTCGATATCAACAGAAATGACACGTTTTTCACCGTTTGACGATGCCGAAACACTGAATTCCACTTTTGAGCGAAAATCTTTCTGCACAGTCCCAATTTTTGCGCCGGATAAGCTAAAATCCCAGTCAAAACCGGCGCTTCCGCCAAGCTCGGGAGAGGGCAACAGAGGCGTCAAAGCATGTCCGCGCTTCAGATAAAGCTCAATTCCGTGAGAAAATGCCGGTATTTCGTTCGAAGTGAAGTATGGCGCTATATTCCCCCAGCGTGCCTTGGAGACGCCGCCGTCGGTTAACATAATATTATATTCGCCGTTGGAAAGCACGCAGCATATGGGAGCCTCGAAATCAACGAAGGAGCCATGCTTTTCCCAGAAGACAGAAGAGGTTCTGGGCGGCTTTTCAGGCAGCTTGTTTTCCTTGCGGTGGAGCAGGACACCGCCCAACGGCAGCTTTTCGTCGAGCAGGCAGGCATGGGCGGACATTGATGGGTCGCGCATGAGCCTGTGCGGCATAATATTACCGCGAAGGGCGTTGGTTATGGAAACAAGGCTCATGCCGATATGGTGCGCCATTACACAGTAGACGGTTTCTCCGCTCTTTCCGACCGTTCTGCTGCCGGTAAAATCGACCGCCTCCCAGAAGCCGTATTTTCCGACCGCGCCTAGCTTTTCGAGTCTCCGAAGATTGGATACCGCGCTTTTTATACCACAGCTCAGCGCGAGAAAACTGCTGTAGGGCGAAACGACGTACTCGCTGTTCATATTGCGTTTGAGCGCCAGCGAACCGCAGCCGTGAGCCTTATAGCGGTAGTTAAGGGCGGGGTCCAAAGCATAGAACGCGCTTTCGGAGATTCCCCATGGCAGTTTTTTGCTGATTCCGCGTTTTTTCTGGACTTCGACCGCAAATTTCATGCTTTCATACATGAGCGAGCCTTCGGTGCTTTCAAAAAACAGGCGCGGCATCATGTATTCGAACATGCTGCCTGTCCAGGACACCATGCCGCGGTATCCGCCTTTTTCGACCTGCGCGCGGGAAAGGCTTCGCCAGTGGCGGCGGGAAACGTCACCCCTCGCTATGGCAACAAAGCCGGTGGTGCGGGCCTCGCTAGCCATAAGGTCATAGTAGCTGTTGGTCATTACATGCCTGTCAGTGTCGATTCCGATAGTAAAAAGCCTGTGCGATTTGTCATAGAGCGGGACGAAGGACATAGGAGCCAAAAGCTCGCCGCAGCTTACGGCAAGGTCTTCTCTGTCGTATTCAATTAGTGCTTCGCGCAGTATTATGAGGCACGCTGCAAGGTTTCCGCTGTCTACCGTCGATACATAAGCGGGATGGAGAGGGCGGAGCGTCCTTGTATCATACCAGTTATACAGGTGGCCGTTCCATTTCGGCATACGTCTGAGCGTTGCAAGAATATTCTGGACAATTCCGAAAGCTGTCTGCTGTGTGGTAAGACCCAGATCGACAGCCGAAACGCAGCACAAAAGGCAAAGCCCTATATTTGTAGGTGAGGTTCGATGGGCAATGCCCAGGGGAGGGCGCTCCTGCCAGTTGTCAGGAGGCAGAAAATGATCAACGGGCGTGCAGAAATCCTCAAAAAATGACCAGATGCTCCTTGCGCTGGACAGCAGATAGCCTCTGTCCTCATCCGACAGCGGCTGCTGGCGGACTATCGGCTTTGAAAGAGCATAGGCAAAAAACGGGCTTATTAGCCAAATGACGCCGCTCGCTTTTCCGATTATCGAGGGTGCGAAGATAAGGATTATTAGGCCGGAAACCGAAGCAAACCACATGCTGCGGGAATACTTCCATATGCCCTGAGCCTTGCCCTCGAACATGGAAACGGGAGTCCAGGTCAGAAGCCTTTTGTGGCTGACGAGCATCCGCCAGATAGCCGCGGCGGCGGCAATCAGACTGATGTACGCTTCATAAGGAAGAAAGATGAGCTTAAATCCTGTCTGGAGAAAGGCTTCGCCAAGTCCGTGTATAACGGAGCTGTGAAAGCGGAGTCTGACTTCGCGTTCGTCCCGAAAGAGCTCACGTACAGCAACTATGAAAAGCCGGAACGCATAGCAGAAAAATGCGAGCAGAGCGGCGGCGGTCAGCACGCGGACGGGAGAAAAAAATGCTGCCGTGATGGTTATGAAAATCAGCGGTGCGACAAGGCTGCGCCGCGCGCTGTCAAAAAGCCTGAAGCGGTCAATCTCGGAAAGGACTCTTCCCCTGCGGAAGAGCCACGGCAGGTTTTGCCAATCGCCGCGCGTCCAACGGTGCAGACGTTTGTAGTATGAAATGATATCCGAAGGAAATCTGTCGGTCAGCTCGGCGTCGCCCATATAGGCGCCGCGGAGAAAGGCACCCTCAAGTGCATCGTGAGACAGTACGCGGTTTTCAGGTATTCTGCCCCTCATGCATTCAGTGAAAACGTGCGCGTCGATTATTCCCTTACCGGCAAAGCCACCATTATCGAAAACGTCCATATAAAGCTCGGAACTGTCGCTTCCGTAGGGATCCGTCCCGCCGTGACCGGCGAAGATTTTTGAAAACCTGCTTCTGTTGCAGGAGGAGAGCTCAACCGAGATACGAGGATGAATGACCGCATGTCCCGCCGTGACCGTTTTCGATTTCTCATCAACAACAGGAGTGTTCAACGGATGAAGCATCGCTCCGATAAGTTCTCCCGCGGTTCCTGGGGTAAGGCGTGTGTCTTCGTCGAGCGTCATTATATAACGGACGCCACGCAGGGAAAGATGATTGCCCGCCAGACAGCGAAGTGACGAGCTTTCGTCGCAGAGAAGACCAGCAAGCTCGGTTATGGCTCCGCGCTTGCGCTCCCAGGCGGAGTAGCAGTTATCGGCCTTGTTGAAGGTCCGCTCGCGAATGAAAAAGAAAAAACCGCCGCCGTATTTTTCGTTTAGCCCGTCGACCGCTGTTTTGGCGGAATTAATGTATTTTTCGTCTTCGGGAGCTGTTTTGTCCTTTGAATCCGGCAGATCCGCGAGTATCCCAAACAGCAGATTATCGCCGCAGCCGCGTCCCGCGAAGCGAAACTCCTCAAGCCTTCGGGCAAGCACCGCACCGCTGTTTTCGCTTGTCAAAAGCGCGGATATAACGCAGACCGTGCGCCCCGCGGGAGGTATGCCGTTTTCAAATTCCATACGCGGTACATGTGCTGGAGGAGTAAAGGAAAGTATGATATGATCTATGACGGTCTTAACCAGCTCGGAAAGGGGTATTATAAGCAGCAGACCCGCAGGCGCGCTTCTCCAGGCAAATGCCGCAGTTAGAGCGAGCAGCAGAGTTATCAGGATATTTGTGGCGATGTAGACCTCGCCCTTTCGGGGGGCCTTGGGTTCGCCCATGGGGCATGTGAACAGCCAGTAACCGACATGGCTGGCGTCTCCCTCAGAATTCTGGGCAAGTCCCAGAATATGCTGAGCGACACGGTACTCTCCGACCTTGAAGGATTTGGAGAGCTTTTCGACGCGCCTTTTGTAGTGAGAGCGCGTCTTTTCACTCATCTCTGGGTAGATCCCCGCGGGGTCCTGCTTCAGAATTTGTTCGGTTTTATCAACGTTTTCAAGCATCTCGGAAAAATCAAGGGTCGAAAGCGCCCGCAGGGTGGAAAACAGCTTTTCGGCCGAGCGCGCGGCGTAATCTTCGTCCAAGTCCGAACCGTAGAGCTCGGCAAGTTCTGATATGGCCGCCGCCTTCAGACAGGGGACAAAATACGTAAGCTCCCGCCTTGACAGAATATATACCTGTTGACAGCCCTGTAAAAATTTTTCGCTGCGCTCGACCGTAACCATACCGTCACCGGAACGTATCAGCGCCTCGCACAGCAAGAATAACGCGGCTGTACCACGTGCGGACGGTACTTTTCCGCAGCCGTACAGGTCCGAGGCGGACGAAAGCCCCTCGCGATGGGCAAGATAGAAATTATCGAGAAGCCATTCGACAAAGGGAGGAACGGCCTCTCCGCCCGGATATTTTAACTCCAGAGCTGTATGGCGCTCATGAAGGAAACGAATATTTTTATAAAGAACTTTTGAAAGCGAGGTTCCACGGACAAGACCCGTAATGCTTAGGGTTCTGGCGATGTTTTCACCGTATTGGGGAAGACCGGAGTCGTCAATTTGCGGCATCGTGCCGTCGTAAGTCATGTATTCGACCTCTTTTCGTGCTTATAAGTCGCAGGGATTTCGGATAATGCCGCCCGAAGCTCCGGACGTCCTGCTCCATAGGCAAAAGTTTTCCACGCATTGCCGAAAATATTCTCAGCGGTGTAAAGTGAAAATACTTGACAACCAAGGCTATAGCGTGTAATATATGCGATACAGGTCAGTTTCTATTTGAGTATCCGATGCGGGAGGCAGTCTTATAATGGGCGACAAGACTCTTATGATGACCATGCTTCTTGATTTTTACGGCGAGCTGCTAACGCCAAGGCAGCGCAGCTGTTTTATGATGCACTACAACGAAGACCTCTCGCTGGCGGAGATTGCCGAGATCATGGACATATCTAGGCAGGGTGCGCATGATCTGATAGCCCGCGCCGAAGCCACGCTTACGCAGACAGAGGAAAAAATCGGGCTTGTTAAGAAATTTTCAGAGCAGAAAATAGTAAAAGACAGAATGGAACTTGAGCTACGGGAGCTCATCCGGATAACGGACGGGGAAGCCCGCAGCCTTGTGGAAAAGCTCATTTCGGAGCTTTCCAGTATTAAAGACTGATCTCGTTTTTGACAAGGAGCAGTTATGGCGTTTGAAAGCCTTTCCGAAAAATTATCGGCTGCCTTCAAAAAGCTTCGAGGCAAGGGCCGCCTTTCAGAAGCGGATATAAAGGAAGCCATGCGCGAAGTGAGGCTCGCTCTTCTTGAAGCCGACGTCAGCTACAAGGTGGTCAAAGACTTTGTAAAAACAGTCAGTGATAGAGCTGTTGGGCAGGACGTTCTGGAGAGCCTGACTCCCGCGCAGATGGTCATAAAGATCGTCAACGAGGAACTTACGCGGCTCATGGGCAGCGAAAACGTAAAACTTAATATATCCTCACAGCTGCCGAGCGTGGTCATGCTCGTTGGGCTACAGGGCGCCGGCAAAACGACAAACGGAGCGAAGCTTGCGGGGCTTGTGAAAAAAAGCGGAAAGCGTCCTCTTCTCGTAGCCTGCGACGTTTACCGACCGGCCGCGATAAAGCAGCTCGAAACGGTCGGTGCCCAGCTTGATATCCCTGTTTTCCAGATGGGACAGGGGAATCCCGTGGATATTGCAAAAGCCTCTATTGAGCATGCCAAGCGCCATGGTAACGACATTGTTTTTCTCGATACAGCGGGACGCCTGCATATCGACGAAGCTCTTATGGACGAACTAAAAAACATACGAGGTGCCGTTAAGCCCTCGGAAATACTGCTGGTTGTCGATGCGATGACAGGTCAGGACGCAGTGAACGCGGCCGCAGCTTTTGATGAGGCTCTAGGTATTACGGGCATAATGCTCACGAAGCTTGACGGCGACGCCAGAGGCGGAGCGGCACTTTCGGTACGCGAGGTGACAGGAAAGCCCATTAAATATGTCGGTATCGGCGAAAAGCTTGATAACATCGAGCCTTTTCATCCGGACCGCATGGCTTCCCGTATTCTGGGAATGGGCGATGTTCTGACCCTCATCGAGAAGGCGGAGCAGAGCTTCGACGAGAAAAAAGCCATCCAGATGGCGGAACGTCTGAAAAAAAATCAGTTTACCTTCACCGATTACCTCGACCAGCTCCAGCAGCTCAAGTCAATGGGGAATATAAAGGATATTGCGGCAATGATTCCCGGCATGGACTCCAAAGCACTTGCTGGTGCAAAAATCGATGAAAAGGAATTTTCGCGGACAGAGGCCATAATAAAGTCAATGACCTTAAAAGAGCGCGAAAACCCACAGCTGCTTAATGGCAGCAGAAAAAAACGCATTGCGGCCGGCAGCGGAACCACTGTTGTAGACGTTAACCGCCTCATCAAGCAGTTCGATATGATGAAGACAATGACAAAACAGATGACCGCCGGCGGGAAAAAGGGCAAGCACATGGGAATGGGACTGCCCGGCAGGGGACTGCCGTTCAAGTTTTAAAAAGTCTGCACCGTCCGTCGGGCGTTTGCACATACAGAAAAAGAATTTGGAGGTGAATATAAATTGGTCAAGATCAGACTTCACAGAATGGGAGCAAAGAAGAGTCCTTTCTACAGGATCGTCGTTGCGGATTCCCATTTCCCTCGTGACGGAAAGTTCATTGAGGAAATCGGCACCTATGATCCCCTTTCCACTCCTTCGGGAATCAAGGTAGACAGTGAACGTGCCAAGTATTGGATTGCTAACGGCGCTCAGCCCACTGAAACCGTTAGGGCTCTGCTGAAAAAGGCAGAGGTGCTTTAAGGAGATAAAGCCAGCATGAAAGAACTCTTAACCTACATCGCAAGAAGCCTTGTCGATAATCCCGACGAGGTCGCAGTTACCGAGAGGACTACCGATACGGAAACTGTATTTGAGGTTCGCGTTGCGGACGGCGACATGGGAAAAATCATCGGACGTCAGGGCCGGATTGTTAAAGAAATCCGCATACTCATGCGTGCCGTGGCTCAAAGGCAGGGGAAAAACGTGTCCGTGGAAATTATGGACTGATACGTTCAAAGGGGGATAAAGGGTACTTTGTCCCCCTTAAACATTGTCTTTAGCATACGACAAATCGAATTAATATCTCAATCGGAGAATATATATGAAGAAATATCTCGAGGCGGGAATGATTGTGAATACACACGGCATCGGGGGAGAGGTCAAGATTCAGCCTTGGGCAGACAGCGCCGAATTTCTCATGAAATTCAAGCACTTGTATATTGACGGCAAACCCTTTGAGCTCGTTTCGGGACGGGTTCATAAGGAGTGCCTTATCGTGCAGTTCAAGGGTATTTCCGATGTCAATACGGCAATGGTTCTGAAAAATAAAGTGGTATCGATCGATAGATCCGACGCAAAGCTCCCAAAAGGCTCATTTTTCATTCAGGATCTTATCGGGGCGAGCGTAAGGAACGAGGAGGGCACAGAGATCGGAAAGCTGGCTGAAGTGTTGGAGCTGCCCGCGGGTAACGTTTATGTGGTAACGGGCGAAAGGGAGATACTGATTCCGGCAGTACCGCAGTTTGTTTTGAATACCGATGTGGACGCGGGTGTTGTCACGGTCCGTTTGATAGACGGCATGTAAAACGTTCGGCTCCGTTCGGGAGGTTAATATGGACGAAAACAATAACTTGGAAAAGAATGCGGCATCAGAGACTTCCCAAAAGCCTCTGATGCGCGTTGATATAATGACGCTCTTTCCTGATTCGATGAACGCCGTGTTAAGCGAGAGTATTTTAGGCAGAGCGGCGGCTAAAGATGTTATTGAAATTAATTGTATCCAGATAAGAGATTTTACTGAGAACAAACAAGGTCAGGTTGACGATTACACCTACGGCGGAGGTTGGGGATGTGTGATGATGGCACAGCCGCTTAAAAGCTGCCTCGACTTTGTGCGTGAATGTGCCGGGGAGCGCAGGACCCGCGTTATATACATGTCGCCTCAGGGTGCAAAATTTGATCAGACGAATGCGCGCCGGCTTAAGGACGACTACGACCATCTGATCCTTGTATGCGGACATTACGAGGGTATTGACGAACGCTTTATTGATGAGTGCATTGATGAGGAAATATCCATAGGCGATTTTGTTCTAACCGGCGGAGAAATTCCGGCGATGGCGCTGACGGACTGCGTCTGCCGTATGATTCCGGGGGTGTTGTCGGATGAAGAGTGCTTTACAGGCGAGAGCCACTGGGACGGTCTTCTGGAATATCCGCAGTATACCCGCCCGGAGGTCTGGGAGGGGAAGAGCGTTCCTGAAATTCTGCGCAGCGGACACCACGCCAACATTAAAAAATGGCGGCGAAAGCAATCGATCATTCGTACGAAAACGCGCAGGCCAGATATGTACGAAAAGCTGGTATTTACAGAAAAATCGGATAAAAAGCTCATCGCGGAAATCGAAGAGGACGAGCATAGAGAGTGCGAGAAGATGTGGGGTGAAAAAAATGATTCTGGGATATGACAACGGAGCCTCCGCTGTTAAAATCGTCGCGCTTGAAAGCGACGGCATAAAAGCAACAAAATGTATAATCGGCAGCGAAAAATCGGCAGAAGAGCTGATTGCGGAATTCCTGCGGGAACACGGGTTTTACGGTGAAAGCGTCGAGACGGTCGCCGTGACGGGAGTCGGAGCCGAAAGGTGCCGCTTTGATGGGTTTGAGGATAGAGTTGCGCATATTCCGGAAATTGAGGCGACGGGCTTAGGCGGTTCGTGGCTATCAGGATTGGATGATGCAGTAATAGTAAGTATCGGAACTGGTACATCTCTCGTTTTGGCGAGAAACGGAAGTTTCACACATATAGGCGGTACAGGAGTCGGAAGCGGAACTCTGCGCGGCATTTCAAAAAAAATGTTCGGGACAACCGATTTGAGAGAGCTGTTTGAGCTTGCGGGGAATGGCAACAGATTGACGGTTGATATAACAATTGGTGATTTATTCTCTGGAACGGATACTCTGCCGCTTGACCTTACCGCGTCAAATCTCGCTAAAGCCGAAGATGACGCTACGAAGGCCGACTGGGCTATGGCAATAGTCAACACGGTTATGGAGGTCGCGGGTTCGCACGCAGCTCTTGCCTGTAACGGTTACAATGTAAAAAACGTCGTTATGACCGGAGGTATTACCCAGACGGGAATCGCAAAAATTGTTTATGACGGATTTACAAGGCTTTATAGGCTCAACTATGTCATACCCGAGTTTTCCGGCTGTGCTACGGCAATCGGCGCGGCAAGGAGGGTGCTGCTTGGAAAATAGACTTGCTGAAGCGGCGGATATCGGCCGCATTATGGAGATAGTGGCGGACGCGCAGAGATTCCTTAAAGAAAGCGGCGTCGACCAGTGGCAGGACGGATATCCAACGCCGGAGGCGTTTCTTGACGACATCGAAAAGGGAGCTTGCCGCGTATTTGTTGTAGAAGGTATAGTAGCCGGTGTGCTTTCGGTTTTCTTCGAGCCTGAACCCAGCTACGGCGAGGTGGAAAACGGAAGCTGGCTGACCGGTGACGAACCATATGCTGTGTTCCACCGTGCGGCAGTGGGGCGGGATTATCGTGGAATAGGAATTGCAAGTGAGATGTTATACTATGCGGAGAATATGGCGAAGGAGCGCGGCTATAAAAGCATGCGAGGCGACACCCACCGCGATAACAGAGCCATGCGTGGTCTGCTGGAGAAGAGAGACTATGTCCACTGCGGAACGATATATCTGAATCACGAGAGGAATGCGTCAAACGAGCGTGTCTGCTACGAAAAACTTCTGTAGATCATAAGGAGCATTATGGACCTTTGCGACATCGGACAAATAAGAGCGCTGCTTTCGGGACCGGGGTTCCGCTTTTCAAAATCCATGGGTCAGAATTTTCTGACGGCGGCGTGGGTACCGGAACGCATTGCGCTTGAAGCCGGACTGGATGGAAAAACAGGGGTTTTGGAGATCGGTCCGGGTATCGGCTGCCTTACGGTACAGCTATCGAGGCTTGCAGGAAAGGTGCTTTCGGTCGAGCTTGACAGGGCGCTCGCACCCGTACTGGAGAAGACCCTGAAGGACTGCGAAAATGTAAGGGTAATTTTCGGAGATGTGTTAAAGCTGGACATCCCGGGGCTCGTGCGAGAGAGCTTTGCGGGGCTGAAACCTGTCGTATGTGCCAATTTGCCATATAACATCACAAGCCCGCTGATTTCCGCGTTCATTGATGCCGGCTGCTTTGAGAGCATGACGCTTATGGTTCAGCGCGAGGTAGCGCGCAGGATATGCGCAAAGGCGGGAACGGGAGATTACGGTGCGTTTACGGTTTATACGAACTGGTATACCGAGCCAGAGATACTTTTCGATGTTTCGCCAGACTGCTTCATACCAGCGCCCAAGGTCTGGTCGAGCGTTATTCGTCTCAGTACGCGCAGCGAGCCACCGGAGCGGCTTATCGACGAAAGACTTTTTTTCACGGTTGTGCGTGCTGCTTTCAACCAGAGGAGGAAAACGCTCGTCAACGCTTTGACATCGGGACTTGCGGGTTACTCGAAGGAAACGCTCAGCGAAGCCATCGCAGCCTGCGGCTTTAACCCGCTTATACGCGGTGAAGCACTGGATATCGCGGGATTTGCCGCGGTCACAAACTTTTTAGCTGAGCAAAGAAGCTAAATGTCATTCATACCGGCGTGACCGCATGAAGCGTGTACGCCGGTTTTTGCCTATATTTGCATGAAATAGTGTGAAAAGCATTTAAGCCTAATACTTATATCCAATTGCAAATCTTTAATTTAGTGGTATACTATTCTAAACCATCAGAGAAAGAAGAAGGTACATATGGACGGCAATGCAGGCAAATTCAAAATCGTTGTAAAAGTCGGGACATCCACGCTGACACATGAGGGAGGAAAACTTAACCTCCGCAGCTTCGACGCCCTTGCGCGTGTGCTGTCGGATATCCGGAACATGGGCAGCGAGATTATCCTTGTATCTTCGGGAGCAATCGCCGTCGGAGCCGGAAAGCTGCAGATGAATGAACGGCCCACCGCCCTGAGCCTGAAGCAGGCGGCAGCGGCTGTGGGGCAGTGCGAGCTTATGCATCTTTATGATAAGTTTTTCGGGGAATACGGAAGCATGGTCGCCCAGATACTTCTGACCGGTGAGGATGTTGACAGTCCAGAGAAGAAGCAGAATCTTATAAATACCTTCAATTCGCTGCTTGAGCTGAATATAATACCGATAGTAAATGAAAATGACTCCGTCAGCCACGCCGAGATTGAGGCCGACAATGAGGAGCATAAGATTTTTGGCGACAACGATACGCTGTCAGCCGTCGTCGCGGTGCTTTGCGGAGCGGATAAACTCGTCCTGCTGTCGGATATCGACGGACTTTATGACGGCAACCCGGTTGAGGAGCCCGAAGCCAGACTTATACGGGAGGTCAGGGTTATAGACGACGAAATACGCGCGCTCGCAGGTGGAGCGGGAAGCGTGCGCGGAACAGGCGGAATGATAACAAAGCTCCAGGCGGCTGAGCTCGCCACAAAACACGGCATAGATATGTACATCGCAAATGGAGCTACTCCGGAAATACTTTATGATATCGTATCGGGAAAACCCGCGGGAACACTTTTTGTGGGAAGGAAGGTCAAAAATGACTGAGCTGTCGAACTTGGGCGCGGCCGCGAAAGCCGCCGAACGAACCCTCGCGGTCGCAGGTACAAAAAAGAAAAACGAAGCGCTTGAGGCAATTCGCCTTGCACTTTTGAAAAACAAGGAACGTATTCTTGAAGCCAACGAAGCTGATGTTGCGGAGGCCGAAAAAGCGGGAATAAAAAGGGCCTTCCTTGACAGGCTGCTTTTGACAGGCGAGCGCATTGACGGCATCGCCGAGGGCATCAATGAGCTTATAGCTCTGCCTGACCCAATCGGCGAGGTAATTTCCATGTCGGACAGGCCGAACGGATTGACGATTGGGAAAAAGCGCGTGCCTCTTGGCGTCATAGGGATAATCTATGAGGCAAGACCAAACGTTACCGTGGACGCAGCAGCGCTCTGCCTCAAGTCGGGTAACGTCTGCATACTCAGAGGCGGCAAGGAAGCAATCAGATCGAATTCGGCGCTGGTTGACATAATGAGAGAAGCGCTGGCCTCGGCGGGACTGCCTGAAGACTGCGTTTGCCTTGTTCGCGACACGACGCGGGAGAGCGCGAAGGAACTCATGGGGCTGCGCGAATATATCGATGTGCTGATCCCGCGGGGCGGCAGCGGCCTTATCAGATCCGTCGTCGATAATGCGCGTGTCCCAGTCATCGAGACTGGCAGCGGCAACTGCCATGTCTATGTCGACAATGAAGCGGATATTGAAATGGCTGTGTCGATCGTTGAAAACGCAAAGTGCAGCCGCCCTTCGGTATGCAACGCAATGGAGACGCTTCTAGTGCATGAGGCTGTGGCCGAAGAATTTCTGCGGCTTTTGGCGCCTAAGCTCAGTAAGTATAACGTTGAGCTGCGCTGTGACAAAAAAGCGTTGGAAATATTGGGAGATTCGGCGATACCGGCAATGGAGTCCGATTGGGAGACGGAGTATGATGATTACATTCTTGCGATAAAAACCGTGTCCGATATAGACGAAGCGATGGACCATATCGCGCGCTATTCTACCCAGCACTCCGAAGCCATTGTTACGACAAATTACGCTAAGGCGCAAAGATTTTTGAACGAGGTCGATGCCGCAGCCGTCTATGTAAACGCATCTACGCGCTTTACGGATGGAGGAGAATTCGGACTTGGCGCGGAGATCGGGATATCCACACAGAAGATGCATGCCCGCGGGCCGATGGGCCTTCGCGAGATGACGAGTACAAAATATGTAATTTACGGCAACGGGCAGGTGCGCTGGTAAGACAAGTTGACATAATATTAAACCCAATGGCGCTCGCCGTCATTGGGTTTAATATTATTTTGAGTGGCAGGCAGCGGCCTTTACGCATATTGTGTTATAAATATAAGAATTCCTGTTAAATTTTCATTCAGATATTTATCGGAAAAAAGTGTTGACAAGCGCATAGCTTTATGTTAGCATCAAGCCAATCAAATAGAAAACCTATGACCAAGAGTTAGTAGCGTATAAGAGCAGTTCAAAGAGAGCGGCAGAGGGTGGAAGTGCCGCAGCAAGCGTGTACGTGAATGGACTTGTGAGGGCGGCAGGAAAGCGCTTCAGGCGTTAGTAATGGCCGACGGGAGGGCAACCCGTAAAACGTGCAGACATATTTTCGTATGTCGTGAGTGGGCGAGTTTTCGCCAACTTAGGTGGTACCGCAGAGGCGCTGAGTCTTTGTCCTAAGGAAGGGACAAGGGCTTTTTTGTTGTTTTTGGAGGCTTTTTATGGGAATAATTCGATGGTGAGCAGGCGCAGGCAATCTCAGCAAATCCTAGCATTGTCTTAATTGGATACAAATTTTAGAATTATTGAGTAGGGAGATATTACAATGAACGCAAATTTTGAAAATCCTAATAAAGGCTTTGAAACCTATCTTAAGAACGTACCGACAAGCGATGGGCGCTACGGCGAATATGGCGGTGCCTATCTGCCGCCCGAGCTAATCCCAGCGTTTGAGGAAATAACGCAGGCTTATAATACGATTTGCAACAGCGCGGAATTTATAAGCGAGCTTCGCAGAATACGCAGAGAGTTTCAGGGACGCCCGACACCCGTTTACCACTGCGAGCGCTTGTCGAGGAAGATAGGCGGAGCGCAGATATACCTTAAGCGCGAGGATCTGAACCACACGGGAGCGCATAAGCTTAACCACTGCATGGGCGAAGGCCTGCTTGCAAAGTTCATAGGCAAGAAGAAGATTATTGCGGAAACGGGCGCAGGTCAGCACGGCGTGGCGCTGGCAACCGCCGCGGCGTATTTTGGAATGGAATGCGACGTATATATGGGAGAAGTCGACATCAAAAAGCAGGCTCCCAACGTAACACGCATGAGGATGCTAGGAGCAAGGGTTATTCCGGTTTCGCACGGACTCAAAACCCTCAAGGAAGCCGTGGACGCCGCGTTTGAGGGCTATATGAAGGAATACAAGGACGCGATTTACTGCATTGGCTCCGTTGTCGGGCCTCATCCCTTCCCAATGATGGTACGCGATTTTCAGTCCGTCGTAGGCTTTGAGGCTCGCGATCAGTTCGCCGGAATGACCGGAAACCTGCCGGATGCGATCTGTGCCTGCGTAGGAGGCGGCTCTAACTCCATGGGACTGTTTTCGGCTTTTCTTGCCGATCCTGTTGAGATTTACGGCATTGAGCCGATGGGCAGAGGTGAAGCGCTGGGCGACAACGCGGCGTCCATAACCTTCGGTGAAAAGGGTATAATGCACGGATTTGAGAGCATAATGCTAAAGGATGAAAAGGGCGAACCCGCTCCGGTTTATTCCTGCGCCAGCGGACTTGATTATCCCTCTGTCGGTCCCGAGCACGCCTATCTGCACGATCTAGGGAGGGTAAACTATAAATCGGTGACCGATGACGAAGCCATCGAGGCGTATTTCCTGCTCTGCCGCAATGAGGGCATAATTCCCGCAATCGAATCAAGCCACGCGCTTGCCTATGCTCTGAAGTATGCAAAGGAGCACAGGAGCGGCACGATTCTCGTAAACCTCTCGGGGCGCGGGGACAAGGATATCGACTATATCTACGAGCACTATGGCTATGGGGAGAAGTTCAATCTCGACTGAAGCTACCGCTTCATACAGGATACCGAACTTTGCCTCTGATACAGGTTGCACAGTATTTGTTAGAAATACTGTAAAATATTTATGAACTGCATGCCGCGGCGCTTGCGTTTTGTACACCTCTGGATTATTATTATCCAAGGCCAAGACACAAGTACCGCGGTTCGGTTTTGTGATTGTTTAATAAAGAATGGACGATATATCTTGTTGAGACAGTATATATTAGATTATTATCCTGAGGAGAAAGTGAATGAAATTATCAGTCATTGGCAGCGGAGCATGGGGAACAGCTCTTTCCCTGCTGCTTCTGGAAAACGGGAATGAAGTGACGCTCTGGTCGCACTCGAAAGAGGAGAGCGAGACTATTAGGAAAGCAATGGAGAATCCTTTTTTAAAGGGTGTGCCCATTCCGGAGAAGCTCAGGTTGACTGCGGAGCTTGACTGTGCCCGTGACGCTGATCTGGTGGTTCTGGCAACGCCGTCCTTTGCTGTGAGAGAGACGGCGAGAAGGCTCGCTCCGCTGCTGCTGCGGAAAACAATCGTGGTGTCCGTGGCAAAGGGCATAGAAATGGATACGTCTCTGCGGATGTCGCAGGTTATCGGAGAGGAACTGCACGGCGGGAACACCGTGGCCGCGCTTTCCGGCCCTTCTCACGCGGAGGAGGTCGGGCGCGGTATACCTACGGCTGTGGTCGCCGCCTGTCCTGATCTCGGGGCCGCGGAGCTCGTACAGGATCTTTTCATGAACGAACGCCTGAGGGTATATACCTCGAGCGACATTATCGGCGTCGAGCTTGGCGCCGCACTAAAAAATGTCATCGCCCTCTGCGCCGGCTGCTGTGACGGCATGGGCTTCGGTGATAACACGAAAGCAATGCTCATGACCCGCGGACTCACCGAAATAGCTAGAGTCGGGGCAAAAATGGGAGGGCGCAAGGAGACCTTTGCGGGTCTTGCGGGAATGGGGGACCTCATTGTGACCTGTACCTCCGACCATTCCAGAAACAGGCGCGCGGGGCTTCTGATCGGCGCCGGAATGGACCCGCAGGAAGCCATGAGGCAGGTCGGAGCCGTGGTCGAGGGCTATTATGCCGCGGCTTCAGGGTATATGATGGCGAAGAAGTGCGGCGTTGAAATGCCGATAACCGAAGCGACTTACAATGTCCTGTATAACGGCGCTCCCCTGCGCGAGACCTTCACGGCGCTTATGACCCGTTCAAAAAAGCACGAAATTGAAGAAAGCTGGCTGTGATATGAGTGTTTTGCAATATATCGCATGTTTTATTTTTTAACCGCGATAATATGAGAAACCTTTTTAATTAAAGGTATTTCGATAAAGCCTATGCAATAAATGTCGGAGTACGCAGCATCGATAAGCAATAACATATACAGTAGCTGGCAGCGAGTAAGTGTTTAACACGAACATATAGTTTAATGACCTCACATATGTGTGTGAGGTCATTTTTAGTGTTATACTGAGACTGTAAAAGATTTAGTGAAAAATGTTTCTTGACAGTAATGGAATATTGTGGTAAATAGTCCATGGAAGTATACTTTCTTTAAATTTTATAAGAAGGTTATTTTATATAATTCGACAACCACCCCTAGCTCTTGGGCATATGCTAAACAAGGAGATATGATGGGCGCCGGATTGGAAGTCTATGCAAGACGTCCAGGTGGCAGTAATACCTTATGTTCTCTTACCGTAGCTGTATTTAGCTGATTTTAAATGGCAGGTAAACGGGAGATTAACTGTTTACCTGCTAACTAATTGGAAGGTGGCAGTTTTATGAGTGTATTAAAAACAAAAAACAGACCGCTGATTGCAATAGTAATTTCTGCGCTAATCATCATTCAATTTACATCGTGCGCACCAAAAAAATCTATACTAAATCAAAGTGTTGCAAAGTACCTCAATATTAATGGAACCAATAGTCTAGATAGCTACATCCAAAATCTCAATTTAAAATCGAGTAAGAACGACTTTACTATTGATGTAAAACAATCCTTTGGGAATGAAAAGACAGTATATATAGCTTTTGATGTTTTTTTTCCTGATGATGTAAAGCTTCCGAGCGGTGATAATGGAATTAGTATTATGCCTCAAAATATAAAGCTGCTAACAAGCGAAAACACATCTTTAAGTGGATGCTCAGACGTAGTTCTTATTGAAATAAACAAAGAGAATAATTCAATAAGTTATCTCTATTATTTTGATGGTGATTCTGTATGCTTTAATGGTACAAATGTCACATTTAGTATCGAGAACTTTTGGAATACAAAAGAAAATATTTGCATTTCTTCGGACGCTTTTACTGTTTCTTGGGCACCCACAAATATTAGTAAAATTAAAACATTTGATATATTAAATGAATATGGTAAATCAATCGGCTCTGCAACGTTGTCGCCATAGGCGTTAAGTATAAATATAGATTCATCTATCTTTGTTTCGCCTGAAGAACTCACAAAGTCCGTTAAATTAATAGGGGCAAATGGTTCTCCTTTAGATATAGAATGGCGCAGTTGCGGCAGTAGTGACAATACAATGACAAAAGCACAAATGGCATTTAATGAATTAATCAGTCAAGATGCCACTCAAAAACTCATTATTGGTGATTATTCTATTAACATAAATTAAGATTAATCTAATAAATGATACTTACAAATCCAGGCCTCTTATTGCTATTAAATGGATAAAAGCTATATCTTTGTTAGCAAAGTAAAAAAGAACCCGCCTGTTCCGGATTATCCTGAACAGGCGGGTTTGTCATGTAATTACTTGCTGATTTACTACATGTTGGCAGGTTATATAAAACCAGCAAGCCATGCTAGCATTTCAAGGGAAAGATTGTTTCTGTGAATGGTTAATAACCTAATGCTCTGACATCCTGACTCTTCTCAATAATAACTGTCAGCAAAAAATCTCTTAAGCTTAAAAAAGAAGCTACTTTACCGGATATGTATAATAACGGAAGACCCGACTATGTCGGGTCTTCCGTTATTATTTGAGTTGATTTGTCTGCTTCGAGAAGCCGCTTTATTGCAATCGAAAGCTGGTCAGGGCAAGAGCTTGCCTTTGAGCCGCACCGTATTCCGTGAAGTCTGGATATCGCTTCCTCGACCGTCATGCCTTTGACGAGACGGCAGATACCCTGAGAGTTTCCGCTGCACCCCCCGATGATTTTTGCCTCGGTTATTATGCCATCCTCGGCGCTCACTGTCATTTTCTGTGAGCAGACACCTTTTGGAGTGTATTCAACCGTCATTCTTTGCCCCTCCGGGATTCGGACTACTTCAGGAATCCGTTTATGATTTCCGACTCAGCTTCGCTTTCAGTTAATCCGAGCGTCATGAGCTTGACAATCTGCTCGCCGGCAATTTTTCCTATTGCCGCTTCGTGAATGAGATTCGCGTCTACACAGTTTGCCGTTATTTCAGGAATGGAAATAACCTTGCCGTGATCCTTTATTATCGCGTCGCACTCGACATGCCCGAAGCACTGATTATTGCCGTTTACTTTGGAAACGAATTTCTGAGTCGAGTTTTCCGTAGCTATCGAACGGGAGGTTACCTGCACCTTTGAATCAACGCCGTCAAGTTCAACCAGAAAGTTAGTTTCCGCAAGCTGATCGCCGTGCGTCATGATTTTTTCCGTTATAACTAGACTTGCCCCGTCACCAATAACGGCGTTCGTCGTGCGAATTGTGGAATCGACGCCCTTAATCTGCGTTGTCCGCATTTCGCAGGAGGAGTTTTTGCCCATATGCACCTCGGTAACAGGGTCAAGAACGCGCTTGCCTGAGCCGTCGCCCTCCCCGTAGTGCTTCTCGACATATAGCACCTTTGATCCCTCGTCGAGAAAAAAGCGGTGTACGCCGTTGTGGTGCGTGTCGTTGCAGCCGTCGTTATGTATGCCGCAGCCCGCGTTTATTATAACGTCGGCGTTCTTGCCGATGTAAAAGTCGTTATAGACAACGTCGTTTATGCCGCTTTCGGTGATAACAACGGGTATGTGCACAGTTTCTCCCTTTGTATCCGCGCGGACATAAATGTCGATACCGGGCTTGTCCTTTTTGGGAATAATGTTAATGTTGGGAGTAACGTTGACCTTTACGGGCTGACCGTTCCTGCGAAGAGAGAAAGCGCCGGTAGGTATGTTGTCGAGATCAGCAACAGCCTTCAGCAAGGCGGAATCGAATTTATCCAATACTACCTTATCCATGTAATCAGCCCCCCTTAAAGTTTGCAGCAGGAGCGAACATCCTGCACGGGAATAAAGGATTCCAGAGGCTCTCCGTGGGGGACGATCTTTGCAATTGAGCCGTCGGTCAGAAGAACGATTTCATCCGCGATGTTCAAAATACGTTCCTGATGGGAGATGACGATTATGCTGCCCTTGAGAGTATCTCTCATCTCATTGAATACCCTGATAAGATTGTTAAAGCTCCAAAGATCGATTCCCGCCTCAGGCTCGTCGAATATAGTAAGCGATGTTCCCCTTGTGATGACGGAAGCAATCTCGATGCGCTTTAACTCACCGCCGGAGAGAGAGGCGTTGACCTCTCGGTCAAGATATGAATTCGCGCAGAGCCCGACGGTCGCCAGAATATTACAGGCTTCCTTGTTCGATAAATTTTGTTTTGCCGAGAGATTCAAAAGGTCGTGAACGGTTATGCCCTTAAACCTTACGGGCTGCTGAAAGCCAAAGGATATGCCCATTCTCGCGCGCTGATCTACCTCATAGTCCGTTATGTCTTCGCCGTTAAACAATATTTTGCCGCTGTCAGGCTTTTCAATTCCCATAATGACCTTGGCGAGAGTGGATTTACCCGAGCCGTTCGGACCGGTAATAGCTATGAACTTTCCCGCGTCAAGCGTGAAGCTGATATCCTTAAGGATGTGTTTCCCGTCGGCGCTGAAATTTATGTTTTTCAGTTCCAGCATAGGTTTTTCCTTTCTAAGTGTAAATATATAATATTTTGCGGTGTAGGAAATTCAAAGCATCATTTCTTAGTGAAAGAAATTATAACACATCGGATTAAAAAAATCCAGCACGATAATTATTCTTGCGTAATATAGAGAAATTTCCTATGGCTGGCTGAAAAATGCAGAAACATATATAAAACGGCAATACAGTGTGCTATTATAAATAAAAAAAGATTTTACGCAGACACTAATTCGTAAAAAATGGAGGGTTGGTTTTGAAGATTACATTTCTGGGCGCGACGCACGAGGTTACCGGAAGCTGCACCCTAATCGAGACGAACGGAAAGAACTTTCTCATAGACTGCGGCATGGAGCAGGGTGCGGATATTTTTGTGAATCAGGATATCCCCGTCAACGCTGGAAGCATCGATGGCGTTTTCCTCACCCACGCGCATATCGACCACTCGGGCAATTTGCCGCTTCTCTGCAAAAATGGCTTCAAGGGTACCATCTACGCGACTGAAGAAACCGTAAACCTCAGTAAGATAATGCTCATGGACTCGGCACACATTCAGGAGTTTGAAGCGGAGTGGCGCAACCGCAAGGCTCAGCGCTCCGGTGTACCGCCGCTTGAACCGATATATACAATCAGGGATGCCCAGTGTGCGGTTGAGAAAATGCTCGGCTGCAGATATGGAGAGATGAAGCAGGTCGCGGAAAACATATCCATCCGCTTTAACGACATGGGACATCTGCTCGGCTCATCTAGTATAGAGGTATGGATAACCGAAAACGGAGTCACAAAGAAAATCGTTTTCAGCGGGGACGTCGGCAACAAAAACAAGCCCATCCTGAATGACCCGAAGATCATTGAGGAGACTGACTATCTGGTCGTGGAGTCGACCTATGGCGACAGGCTTCACGAATCTGCCGTCGATACGCTGCCGATACTCACTAGCTGTTTGCAGAGAACTTTCGACCGAGGCGGCAACGTTGTCATTCCGTCTTTCGCGGTCGGCAGGACGCAGGAAATACTGTACTTCCTCCGCATGATCAAGGACCAGGGGCTCGTAAAAGGACATGACGGGTTCCCGGTATACGTGGACAGTCCGCTCGCCAACGAGGCGACGGCGGTGTTTTTGCAGGCTAATCCCGATGTTTTTGACGGCGAGATAAAAGAGATGTTCAGCAAGGGAATAAACCCCCTCGTGTTCCCGGACCTGAAAATGTCTGTTTCAAGCGACGAATCAAAGGCGATAAACTTTGACGAGACGCCGAAGGTCATAATATCCGCCTCGGGAATGTGCGAAGCGGGGCGTATCCGCCACCACTTGAAGCACAACCTCTGGCGCAAGGAAAGCCTTATTCTATTTGTAGGCTATCAGGCGAGCGGCACTTTGGGACGCATACTGCTGGACGGGGTAAAGGAGGTCAAGCTCTTCGGAGAAACCATTTCGGTCGAGGCTGAGCTTTACCTTATGCCGGGCATGAGCGGACACGCCGACAGAAACGGCCTGATCGAATGGATTTCCGGGTTTAAGGAAAAACCCGCGATCGTTTTTGTAAACCACGGCGAGGATGCCGTTGCGGAAGGCTTTGCACGGTTGCTTCACGACCAGTATTCTCTCAATACGGCGGTGCCTTACAGCGGCACGAGCTACGATTTGCTGACAGGGGAAATCGTGACGCAGACCGAGGGAATCCCGATCGAGAAGAAGGAGGGCCGCCGCGACGAGCGGGCAAGCAAGGTGTTCGCAAGGCTAATCTCAGCCTGCGAAAGACTTCTTCGCACGGCAAAGGCCTCCGAAGGCATGGCGAACAAGGAACTGGGCAAATTCGCCGATCAGGTCGACCAGCTCGCGGACAAGTGGAGCAGATAGAAATAATAATCCGCCGTGTTTAACGGCGGATTTTTTTAAATATTATAATTATTATGTAACGAAGTCCGGATTTTAAGGATATATAAGGTGAGGAGGCAGGACGGTGAAAAGTAACATGGAAGAAGTATACAAAGAACACGCCAAGAGTGTTTTCCGTTATTTGCTCAGCCTCTCTCACGATGAGGATATGGCAGAGGAGCTGACGCAGGAAACGTTTTATAGAGCCGTATATTCGGCAGACAAGTATGATGGTTCGTGCAAAATGTCGGTATGGCTATGTCAGATTGCCAAGCATGTGTGGTATCAGGAGCTTGAAAAGAGAAAGAAGAATAAAACTGAGGAGTTGAATGAGTACATAGCTTCGGCGGAATTGTCACCAGAGGATAAATACTTTAAAGATAATGACAAATTATCTCTCTATAGGGCAATCAACAGACTTGGTGGACCAATGAAAGAGGTCGTTTATCTGAGACTGACCGGCAATTTCAGTTTTGCCGAGATTGGTGAGATACTGAATAAAAGCGAGACATGGGCAAGAACGGCTTTTTATCGCGCAAAACAGAAAATAATTGAGGAGAGCAATAAATGAAATGCTATATAGTCAGAGATCTTCTGCCGGGATACATGGATGACCTGGTGGGCGAGGAGACAAAAAGGGATATGGATGAGCACTTGAAAGACTGCGGAGAATGCAGAGCGCTGTATGAGCAGCTAAGGGTTCCCATTCCTAAGATTCAGACCGATGACAAGGAAATTAACTATTTAAAGAAAATCAGGAAAAGGACAGTCAGAAATATACTGATTGTTTTTGCGGCCCTGATAATCGGTTTCAGCGCTTTGGCATGGGTTTTTGCGATTGGGTCCACCGCGAAATCGGACGATGTCATTGTTAAGACCGAGTTTCAATACAATACTGTATATACCGATAATATTCCACATTTAAACAAGGAATGGGTCATTCATTTTGAGCTGACGAACGGCAAAGCCCTGAAAGCGGACACGAAGTATCTTTTCAGAACCGACGAAAACGGCATCAAGAGCGTAACAGGATGTATTATAACCTTGTACGAAGTTCAGCCTTCGGCCTTGTTGTTTGAAACTGACAACTACACCTTCGGATATTCCCACTACGGAGACGGGCAACCGCTCTCAGATCAGCTTATCACAGTTAGATATAAGGATACAAAGGTCGTTTATTCGATGATTGACGAAGGATTGTAAGATTCCGAGGAATAGAAGCAAAAAAGGAACGCAATTCAGCGTTCCTTTTTATCATTACGGGAAAAAACCGGCCTATATTACGCGGCAACAGAAGCGGCAGAACAGGTTTGCAAGGCATAGTCCCAGACAAAGGCTGCTGCCCAGCCCCGCTGTCGGCACGCTTTGGCTGAAGCCGCGGTAGAAACTGCCGCCCTGCTGTATCTCGGCTAGAAGGCTGCGGTATTCCATGTTTCCCGGTTCAAGCCTGACCGCCGTTTCAGCGTGCTCAAGAGCGACTATGCGGTTGCCAAGTCCATAGTTTGCAAAGGCGCAGAGATAGTGCCAGCGCGCGTTCCGATCGGACACCGGAACGCCATCAAGAGCCGTGAGTGCCTCTCTGTAGTGACCCGCCCTTATATAGTTCATAGCGGCGCGCAAAGCCGTCGGCTCGTCCTCCTGCTCAGGGCGGAAACCGCCGAAGCCGTAGCCCGTGCCGTATCTCGTATATGAGCCAAAGCCGCCTGAAGAGGCAGAGTTTGGCTGCGGATTCTTTATTTGGTCGTAGGCGGCGTTTATTTCGTTCATTTTGCGCTCCGCCTCTTTATTGCCGGGGTTGACGTCGGGGTGATATTTCTTAGCCAGAGAACGGTAGGCTTTTTTGATTTCTTCGTCGCTTGCGCCCGGGGATACGCCGAGGACTTTATAAGGGTCTGAAATCATTGGCGCTTATCTCCTTTTAGCTTTGCCTTTTTTGCCTGCGCAAGCTCGTATTTTGTCCATACGCCGGAGTATAAAATATTCCGCATGATAGAAACATCCTCGACCAGAGGAAGCTTTTCGAAGTCCATCGTACAATTTCCGATGACCATTGTCAATATGTCCTTAAAATAGAGATCGCTGCGTCCCGCGCTCTTAAGAGCGGCAAGCGGATTATAGCGATGTTTTTTTATGTCGCGCGGAAGGTCGACGACAGCGTCCGAAAGGTAAATGAATTCGCCCAAGGAGGAGGCCATAGCCCGCAGAGACGGCTCCCATCTGTCCTCGCGCAGTATGAAAATCTCGCCCATTAGCTCTCCGAAGCAGTGAGAGGCGGCGTCGGGGTCCTGAACTCCCGATTTTTCAATTTCCGACAGCCTTTTTATGCAGCGTTCCATTGCCTCGCACTGACGCGGGTACTGCGCCTTCACGGAACGGTACTTTTTTCTTAGTATACGCGCGTATATGAGGCTTAAGAGATTTCTGTCGTCACGCCAGTTATCAAGCTGGTTCAGGTAGGCCAGCGCGATGTTCATGTCGGAGGCATAGTCCGTTATCTCACAGGCGACATAGCAGTGCGCCGAGCAAGGGTGAGCTGCGCAGCGTTCCTCACCTTTCGACATCTTCGGCTCATAAAGCGAGTTGAGCACGAAAATGAGAAATGTCATATCATAGTTCAGAGCGAGACGGCCAAAATAACCGTGTCGTTTTTTCAGCGAGCGGCACAATCCGCAGTAGACCGCTTTATAACGCGCCTTGTCTTCCTGGGAAAGGATCTCGCTGTTTGCAATAACATAGCCGAACACCCGTCAACACCCCCGTCAGGTCTTTTTCTCAAACGCGGTGCCACATTTTTTGCACACTACGCGGATTTTTCCCTTTCCCTTTGGAACGCGCAGAACGGCCTTGCAGGAGGGACATTTGAAAAACTTATATTCCTTGCGCTGCTTCCACATTTCGCGGCGGAGCCTGAGTCTGTCTAATACAGGCTGACGCCACCGTAGGAATCTCGCGTTTTCAGCGCGTCTTTTTTCAAAGCTCTTCGAAAAAATACGATAGTAAGCATTGACAAGTATTATGATCGCGGCAATGAAACCGATGCTTCTTGCTGCAGACGGCAAAAGCATAGACACAAACATCACGACAAGTGACACGGTTGACAAAAACTTTGAGAGCTCGTCAAGCCCGTAGCGCCCATACATTAATTTTGCAAATTTTTGTTTCATTTTTATTAACCTTCAATCTGTGACGGTCCGCGCATGTGCGGAGGTTTTGCCTTATGCGATTTCATCATCGAACTGGCTGTTATACAGCTCGGCGTAGAAGCCGCCCTTCCCGAGAAGCTCCTCGTGAGTGCCTCTCTCGATTATGCAGCCGTCGCGCATGACCAGAATCAGGTCGGCGCTTTTTATTGTTGAGAGTCTGTGCGCGATAATAAACGAGGTGCGGCCTTCGGTGAGCTTTTCCATAGCGCGCTGTATCTGGATTTCCGTGCGGGTATCGACCGAGCTTGTAGCTTCGTCCAGAATCAGCAGGGGAGCGTTCTCGATTATAGCGCGTGCAATGGTGAGAAGCTGGCGCTGACCCGCGGACAGGCTTGCGTTATCCCCAAGGACCGTGTTATAGCCGTCCGGCAGAGTGCGTATATAGTGGTCGAGTCCGACCGCCCTGCAGGCCCTTACGACCTCCTCGTCGGAGACATTCTTTTTGCTGTAGACGATGTTTTCGCGTATTGTGCCCTCAAAAAGCCAGGTGTCCTGCAAAACCATGCAGAACTGATCATGGACGCACTGTCTGGTCATCCTGCTGATTGGTATGCCGTCTATAAGGATCTCGCCGCTGTTAAGCTCATAGAACCTCATGAGCAGGTTGACGATCGTCGTTTTTCCGCTTCCTGTGGGTCCCACAATAGCGATCTTCTGCCCGCTTTCGACCTTAGCTGAAAAATCCTTAATAATCTCGCGGTCAGGGTTGTAGCTGAATTTTACGTCGCGGAACTCAACCTCGCCCTTGGAAGTATGGGAGGCTACTGCGTTCTCCGCCTCAGGCGACAGCTCTTCCTCATCGAGAAAGTCGAACACACGCTCGGCCGCCGCCGCGGTGGACTGTAAGGTCGTTAGCGACTGGGCAAGCTGCGCGAGGGGCTGCGTGAACAGGCGAATATAGATCATGAATGCGACTATAACGCCGAAATCAATTTTTCCGTTCATTGCCAGCGCTCCGCCCACGACGCAGACGGAGACATAACCGAAGTTACCGATAAAGTTCATAAGGGGCATCATAGCGCCGGAAACAAACTGCGATTTCCATGCGCTTTGGAAGAGCTTGCCGTTCATTCCGCTGAACGACTCTTCCGATTGGCTCTCGCCGTTAAAGGCTCTGACAATGTTGAGTCCCGAATACACTTCCTCTACCAGACCGTTTATATTGCCCAGCTCGCGCTGCTGACGCTTGAAGTGCTTTTGCGAGCGCATCATGATGGTCATCATGACAGTAAAGCCGATAAGTGAAGACGCGATGGCTACGCCGGTAAGAGCAAGGTTCGTATAGAGCATCATGAAAAGCGAGCCGAGAAACAGGGCTGCGGCGCTTGTAAGCTGACCGACACTCATGTTGAGTGTTTGCCCGATAGTGTCGACATCGTTTGTTACGCGGCTTAATACGTCGCCAAAGCTCACCTTGTCGAAATATTTCAGCGGAAGGCGGTTAATTTTAGCGCTGATCTGCCCGCGCATGGATTTTGAGAGCTTCTGCGTCACGGAAGCCATGATGAAGCCCTGACCGTAGGAGCAGAGGGCGCCCACGCCGTAGAGTATGGCGAGAGTAATCCCGATTTCCCCAACCTTGTCGAGGTCAATGCCGGTCATGGCTCCGGAAATTATCAGGTTTGTTATCTGCTTAAGCCTGTCGGGACCCAGTATTGTGAATATCGCTCCTGCGGCGGAAAGTACGAAAGCCAGAATAATTGGAAAGCCGTAAGGCCTGCAGAATTGGACAAAGCGTGATAAAGCAACCTTGAAATTCTTCGGCTTTTCAAAGGACTGCCCCTGCATGGCCATTGGCCCGTGGCGCGACGGATTGGGTTTTCTTTCGTTATCCATTAGCCAGTTCCTCCTCCGATAGCTGCGACAGGGCAATCTCTCTGTAGACCTCGCAGGTCTTCATCAGCTCCCCGTGCGTTCCGATTCCGTTGACCTCACCGTTTTCAAGCACGATGATCCTGTCAGCATCGCGTATCGTACCGATGCGCTGCGCAACAAGAATGGATGTAGTGCCGGACAGCTCATTTTTCAGGGCCGTACGCAGGTTCTTGTCAGTTTTGAAGTCCAGAGCGGAAAACGAGTCATCAAAAATGAAAATCTCCGGATCGCGGCAGACCGCGCGGGCGATGCACAGCCTCTGCTTCTGCCCACCGGATACGTTTGTGCCGCCCTGCGAAATAGACGAGTCATAGCCCTCGGGCATCTGATCGACAAAGTCCGCGCTTTGCGCTATTTCAACCGCTTTTTTGATCATTTCCGCAGTTTTTTCACCTTTTCCGTTGTCGCCGTAGCTGACGTTAGAAGCGACGGTCCCAGTGAACAGAACAGAGCGCTGGGGAATGTAGCCAAGCTTGTTTCGAAGCTGCTTCTGAGTATATTCACGCACATCTATGCCGTCCACAAGTACCTCGCCTTCGGTCGCGTCGTAAAAGCGGGGGATGAGGTTTATTATTGTGGACTTTCCGCTGCCGGTGGAGCCGATAAACGCGACCGTTTCGCCCCTGCTGGCCTTGAAACTTACGTTTCGGATAACGTAATCCTCAGCGCCCGGGTACTTGAAGCTCACATTCCTGAACTCGACCTGGCCGACTGCGTTGTCCTGAGCGGCGGCTCCGGGGCCGTCCACAACTGCGCTTTCCGTCTCAAGCACTTCGTTGATTCTTTTTGCGGAGACCGTGACTCGCGGAAGCATGATGAATATCATTGTGAGCATCATAAATGCGATGACGACCTGCATGGCGTACTGCGAAAAGACCACCATATTTGAAAACAGCGTCATTTTTTCCATCATTCCGGCGGAGTTAATAAGCGAAGCGCCTATCCAATACACTGAAAGCGTCAGTCCGTTCATGACTATCGTCATACAGGGCATTATTGCCGCCATAAGACGGGTGGTAAAAAGATAAGTGTTTGTCAGGTCGGTATTTGCCGCTTCAAATTTCCTTCCCTGGAAATCCTCGGCATTATATGCCCTGACGACCCGCAGGCCCGTAAGATTCTCTCTTGCTATGCGGTTCAGGCTGTCCGTAAGAGTCTGAATACGTCTGAAACGCGGCAGAGCCAAAGAGGATATAGTTATGATGACGATCAGCATAAACAATATCATTAAGCCTGTTGCCATTGTCCATTCGGTACCCTTGCCCGCGATTTTGAATATCGCCCAGACCGCCATGATCGGCGCCTTGATCATAATCTGAAGCCCCATGGCAATCAGCATCTGGACCTGAGTCACGTCGTTGGTGGAGCGGGTAATGAGGCTGGGGGTGGAAAACCTGTTGATTTCGCCCAGCGAGAAGGACTGAACCTTGCGAAAAATCGAAAGCCGCAGCTTTTGCGAAAAGCCTGCCGCTATGTGGGCGGCAAGAAACGCGACGACTATTGACGAAGCGAGGCTGCCTAGGGCGCATAGAAGCATTTTTCCTCCCGCGAGCCAGATGTCTGACAGCTCGCTTCCCGGAGTGACGACGAGATTCGTTATCTCGTTCATGTAGTCGGGGAGCTTTAGATCCAGCCATACCTGAGTTGCGACGAGAATGGTGCTTATGGCCGACATAAGCCACTGGCGCGTGGAAAAACGCCTGAGAAGTTTAAGCATATTATGATCCTTTCAAAAATGCTTTATTGTCAATTCTGTAAACAATATTAAAGTATATACAACAGGATTTTAAAGTCAACATAAATTAGTGGACTAATGATGAATATACTGTAAATTTCGAACGTTAGGGATGTATGATCTGAACATTCCGGTCAATTTTCAAGCTGTGTACATGCAATAACTTTGGTAAAAAATGAGGGGTCAATTTTGTTGAAATGCCGATGGTGTTGATATAGAATATTAAAAGAATAGGTTCGGGGGGTGCATAATGAACAATCACTTGGAATCTTGGATTGATGAAGTATCGGCTCTCACTAAGCCCGACAAAATCGTCTGGATAGATGGTAGCGAGACTCAGACCGAAGAGCTCCGCGCTCTTGCGGTGAAAACCGGCAGCATGATAAAACTAAATGAGGAAAAGCTGCCAAACTGCTTTCTTCACCGCACGGATCCAGACGATGTTGCAAGGGTCGAGGACCGTACCTTTATTTGCTGCAAAAATGAAGAGGATTCGGGTCCGACCAACCATTGGATGGAACCGAAGAAGATGTATTCAAAACTTGACGGTATACTGAGAAACTCGATGATGGGCCGTACAATGTATATAATCCCATATTCCATGGGAATAATCGGCTCTCCATTTGCAAAATACGGAATCGAGATCACAGACTCCATATATGTTGTCCTGAACATGCTGATTGTGACACGGGCGGGAAGCGAGGTACTTGAAGCCATTGGAAACAGCCCTAATTTTATCAGAGGCATACACACGCAGGGAACTCTTGACAAGGATAATAAATATATTGTGCATTTTCCCGAGGATAACGCCATTTTTTCCGTCAACTCAAACTACGGCGGCAATGTCCTCCAGGGGAAAAAGTGCTTTGCCCTGCGTATAGCATCAAACCTTGGAAGAAATGAAGGCTGGATGGCGGAGCATATGCTCATTCTCGGAATTGAAAGCCCGGAGGGAGAGGTTCGCTACGTCTGCGGCGCTTTTCCTTCCGCCTGCGGAAAGACGAATCTTGCCATGCTAATTCCGCCGGAAGGCTACAGGGCGAAGGGCTGGAAAGCGTGGTGCGTGGGAGACGACATCGCTTGGATACGCGTCGTAGACGACGGCAGACTCTGGGCTATGAATCCCGAAAATGGTTTTTTCGGTGTCGCGCCGGGAACGAGCATGAAATCCAACCCGAACGCTCTGGAGAGCACGCGCGAGGGCACGGTGTTCACAAATGTTGCGCTTGATACCTACGACAACACCGTGTGGTGGGAGGGAATGAGCAAAACGCCGCCTGCTAGCGCCATAGACTGGCGCGGGGAGCCATGGACGCCCGAAAGCCCCTTAAAGGCCGCGCATCCCAATTCCCGCTTTACGGCACCGGCGAGAAACTGCCCCTGCATTTCCGGGGAATTTAATAATCCTAAAGGCGTTCCGATATCCGCGATAATCTTCGGCGGACGCAGAGCGAAGACCGCGCCGCTGGTATATCAGTCACGCGACTGGGAGCACGGCGTTTTTGTCGGCTCCATTATGGCTTCCGAAACCACCGCGGCGGCTGAGGGTTCAGTCGGCGTTGTACGCCGTGATCCGATGGCGATGCTACCTTTCTGTGGTTATCATATGGCGGATTACTGGCAGCATTGGATTGACATGGGGAAGAAAGTAAAGTCTCTCCCAAAAATTTTTAACGTCAACTGGTTTCGTACCGACGATAAGGGACATTTCATCTGGCCTGGCTTCGGAGATAATCTTCGCGTGCTGGAGTGGATACTGAAGCGCTGCTCCGACGAGGTTCCGGCTAGGGATTGTGAGCTCGGCTATCTACCCTTCGCTTCAGATATAGATATTATGGATTCAGGCGTGGATGAAAAAATGCTTGCGGGACTTCTCGAAGTGGACAGGGAGCTTTGGAGGAAAGAGGCCGCCGATATCCGTGAATACTACGGACGATTTGGAGGAAAAGTACCGAAAGAGCTTTGGACATCTCTGGAAACGCTTGAAAACGAGTTGAAATAGACAGCGGGAATCGAAAGGACTTCGGGAAGTGTTCCGAAGTCCTTTGACATTATGGCTGTTTTCCGGTATATTATAGTTATAAAGCCGCGGAGAATATTAATGGGAGGAAACATGGACGAGACAACAAGCATTTATTCGCTGAGAAACGAAAAGCCGCCCTTTTCAAGGGTGGGATGGACGCTCTTTGCCGTTCTTGGTATAACCACGTTCCTTCAGATAGCAATAGCGTCCCTGACGGTCGTTTTTGCTCCTGCGGTATACGAAAAATCATGGTTCATCTGGGCATTATCTTTTATACCACTGTATTTTGTCGCGATACCTGTCGGTTACCTTATGATCAGGCCCGTTCCAGTCTTGACGGTACCTCAGCAGAAGATCGGTTTTGGAAAGCTCATTTCTTATCTCGCGATGAGTTTTGCCGTCATGTATATCGGGAACATCATTGGGACGCTGCTGAACGCGGGCATAGGAGAGCTGAAGGGGACGGAGCTAACAAACCCTCTCGAAGAGCTGATGACCGGCTCCGACATTTATATCGAGATGCTTGTCATCGTGATTATTGCTCCGATTCTGGAGGAACTGATGTTCCGAAAGGTGCTAATCGACAGGATACGCGTATACGGCGAGGGCACGGCGATTCTCGTTTCCGGCCTGATGTTCGGACTGTTTCACGGAAATCTATTCCAATTTTTCTATGCTTTTGGATTAGGTGCGCTGTTTGCGTATATTTACCTTCGGACAGGACGGGTGCGCTATACCATGATCCTGCACACGATTATTAACGGCTTCGGTGTCCTCATGGCGCAGCTCGTCTCAAGAAGCTCCGATATAGGCACTTTGGGCCTGAACGGTGAAAATCCGGAAAAGCTGATTGAAGCGGCAGAAAGAAACCTTCCACAGTATATCGCCGTGGGCTTGTGCGGGATTGCAGCTTTGACGCTGTTTATTTCGGGTATAGTTTTACTCATCGCAAATCGAAAGAAGGCCGTACTTTTTATTACGCCGAAGGAGCTTCCCGCCGACGGGCGCTTTAAGATAGTTTTTGTAAACTGGGGGATGGGGCTTTTTGTGCTGCTGTCAGTCGGGCTTATGGTCTACACGGCACTTGCATAAAATCAGCCTTTTAATGGATAAAAAGAGGGCCTCGGGACATCCCCGAAGCCCTCTTTTTTATGATTCAAAGTCTTTTGAGTGCATCCACAAGCTCCTCAAACCTTTGACTGTGCGAGGCCTTTACAAGCACCGAGTCGCCGTATTGAATGAGCATTGGAAGTTCCGCAAGAAGCTTTTCCTTACTCCTAAAGTATACGACCGAAGAAGCGCCCCTTGATTTTGCCCCATCCGCCGTATTCGAGGAAAGCTCGCCGCAGGCGACTATAAGGTCTATGCCTTTTTCCGCAGCGTGAGCACCCGTATCAAAGTGCAGCTTTGGCGCTGCCAGCCCGAGTTCTCCCATATCGCCGAGTATGCAGACCCTTCTGCCGTTAAGCAGCGAGAGCGAGTCGAGCGCCACCGCGACGGAAGTGGGGTTTGCGTTATAGCAGTCGTCGATTATCGTTATTTTTCCAGTATTGATTATCCCCGAACGGCTGCCCACAGGGACATAAGATGCGATTCCGTCAGCAATCTCCGCATCCGTCAGGCCCATTTGAAGGCCGACTGCGGCGGCGCCAAGGGCCGCTGTTACCATATGCACTCCGAACGCACCGATTTTTGCGTGTATGCGTCGCTCACTGGAAACGATTTCAAGCTCCATTCCGTCCGTTCCGAGCAGCTTTATGTTTTCGGCGGCGACATCGCAGTCCCGAGTTACCCCGTAGCGGCAGATTCTTTGCTCACAGGCCAGCTTACGGAGAGTTTCGTCGTCGCCGTTAACGAAAACGGTTCCGCACTCCGGGAGGTATTCGAGCATTTCCGTTTTGGCTTTCAGCACACCGTCAAAATCCCCTAGAAATTCAAGATGGGCGGAGCCAATGGCGGTATAGAGAGCCATGTCGGGGCGGACAATCTCCGCCAGATTTCTCATCTCTCCAAAGTGCGATATACCCATTTCAATGACGGCAAACTCATGAGTTTCGTTAAGACCGAAAAGCGTAAGCGGTACGCCGAGGTCGTTGTTGAGATTTTTCGGGGTTTTATGCACCCTGAACCTGCGTGAGAGTACGGCGGAAACCATTTCCTTAGCTGTCGTTTTGCCCACGCTGCCCGTAATCCCGAGTATGGGAATATCGAATTGGAGACGATAGAACGCTGCAAGTCGGCCCAAGGCCTCCACGGTGTTTTTTACTATGATAGTGGGAAGCGAAGCGTCACCACCGCGGCGTTCGCCAAGAGCGCAAAGAGCGCCCTTTTCAATTGCTGCGCCAATATAGTCGTGCCCATCGCTATTTTCGCCTTTGATGGCGGCGAAAAGACAAGCGTTGGTTATTGTACGGCTGTCGGTCGTGACGGAGGAGATTTCCCGTTCAAGAAGGGAAGGGGCACCGAAATACTCACCGCCCACAGCCTCGATGATGTTCTCAAGGGTCAGATTTTTCATAAAAGCCCTCTAGCGGTATTTCTTCATTGAAACGTCAACAAGCTCGTCGCAGAGCTCCGCAAAGCTCTTGCCCTGTGCCTGCGCCATCTGCGGTATAAGGCTGGTAGGGGTCATACCTGGAAGAGTATTGGCCTCAAGACAGTAGATTTCGCCCTTGTCATTCATAAGGTAGTCCACGCGGCAGTAGGCCTGGATCATGAGAACGTCGTTTACCTTTTCGCTGAGACGCTGGATTTTTTCGGTGATCTCGCCGCTTATGGGAGCGGGGCAGATTTCGGTCGTCAGTCCCGCCTGATACTTGTTTTTGTAGTCATAAAAACCTTCCTTCGGGATGATTTCAACGACGGGCATCGCCTTGCCGTCTATCACACCGACAGTCAGCTCGCGGCCGCTTATGTACTGCTCGACAATAACGGCCTGCTCATATTTGAAAGCAAGCTCCAGGGCCGAGTCATATTCCTCACGGCTCTTAACAATCGACGTTCCGACGCTTGAGCCCCCGGAACAGGGCTTGACGACGCAGGGGAAGCCGACGTCCGCATAAGGCGCTTCGCCAGCAAAAACCGTTATTCCCGCGGGAGTGAGAATGTCCGAGCATTCAAAGAGCTTCTTGGACAGGGATTTATTCATGGCTAGCGCGCTGCCGAGATAGCCGCTACCAGTATATTTGATTCCGGCGACGTCGAAAGCCGCCTGCAGCTTGCCGTTTTCACCCTCGTCACCGTGGAGAGCAAAGAAGGTGATGTCTGCCGCACGGCATATTTCCAGTACGTTGTTGCCGAGAATGCTGTCGTTATCCTGATTACGAAGGGATCTGATTTTTTCGATATCCGGTTCACGCTCCCCGACGGGGATGGTCTCCTGGCGTATCTCGCGGCGGAAAAGTTCCTCCGGTTTTATGTATACTTCCGTGCAGCCGAAGAAGGAATCCAGCAACACGACCCTGTGCCCGCGCTCACGAAGAGCCTTTGCCACCATGGTTCCACTTGTTATTGATACGTCTCTTTCCGTGCTTATGCCGCCGCACAATACAACAATATTCATAATGCGCCTCCTGATAGGTCAGCTGCGCTAAAGGCAACCAATTATACGATCAATTCTTGAGTCAGTATAGCACAACACGCCGCTCATATCAAACAGAATTGTGCGTTTAAAGTATAAAAAAGAGTCCGCAATACGACCGTATTGCGGACAAAGAGGTTAATCAATTTTACGCTGCTTTCGGGAACATAGAATTAGCTGAAGAACCTTTCGCGGATCTCACCGACAGGCATGTCATCGCCGGTATAGAGCTTGAACGCGGCGGCTCCCTGATAAATGAGCATCCCTGTGCCGCCAACTGTGATGCAGCCCGCGGCCTTCGCCTCGCGGAGGAGCCTCGTCTCCCTCGGATTGTATATCGTGTCGGTAACGACAAGGCCCTTTCTGAGGACCTCCGTCGAGCTGATTGGCATTCTATCAAGGTCTGGTGCCATTCCGGCCCTTGTGGTATTGGCAAGTATGTCACTGTTCATGACGGAATCCAGAAGAAGCCGTTCATCGGCAAGGTCATGTACGCGGACAGAGCAGTCGCAAAGCTCTCTGCAAATATTTGCTGCAGTTTGTTCTGCTCTTTTATAAAAATCATCGCGAAGGTTAAAAATGCTTATTTGCTTTGCGCCGGAGAGAGCGCACTGAACGGCAATCGCAGTTCCGGCTCCGCCTGCGCCCATGACGGTAATTCGCTTGCCAGCAATATCCACACCCTCCGCTTTCAGGCTCTCGACATAACCGATGCCGTCGGTGTTGTGACCTATCCAGCGTCCGTTTTCGTTCAGGGCCGTATTGCAGGCGCCCATGAGCTTTGCCGCAGGGCTTATTTCATCCATGTAATCTAGAATCGCGGATTTGCAGGGCATAGTTATGTTGATGCCCCGGAAATTCAGAGCCTTGATGCCGGTCATCGCGTCGTTCAGCTTTTCAAGCGGAACGTCGAAGGCCACATATACGCAGTCGAAACCAAGCTTTTCGAAGCAATAATTGTACATTGCCGGGGAACCGGAATGTCCTACTGGAGATCCGATCAGGGCAAGCGTCTGTGTTTTTCCGGTAATTTGTTTATCCATTTTGCCTCCTTAGGAAAACGCGAAACAGGTCGGCGTGCAGACGTAATAAACGTTTGCCGGCACGCCGCCTGTCAGGCAGTAGTAACTAATTGTCTTCTGAAGTTTTGCTTAAAACGCTTACGCCGAACCACTTTTTGTAGTTGACTGCAAGGTAGATCATGAAGAGCAGGCCGACTATAGCCATAACGAGATTGATGAGCAGGTTCGTCAAAGAAGCCTGAGCCTCGCCGGTCAGCTTAATGAGCCAAGACTGAATATAGGGGATAATGTAGGATGCAAGGCCCATGAAAGTATAGTAGATTCCGAGGTTTCTGCCCTTGTTGCCAGGATGCATTTCCTGCATGAGGGAGACGCCGCATTGGAGCGCCCCGCCCGCCGCGAAAAAGCCGATAAGGAAGGTGGCGATATAGACCATTGCCGGAACATGGATCGTGCAGACAAGCGCGTAGGCTACTACGGAGCCCGCAAGGTCAATGAGAAGAACCTTGAGAGGACGCCAATGCAGGCTTGCCATGAATACGCCCCACATAACGACTGCGATAATCGAGCCCGCAGTGTAAATTGAGGTAAGCGATGCAGATGCCATGTCCGTCATACCCATATATGTCTGCCCGAAGGCCTTGATGTACTGCTGTGCAGAATACATAGTCGCCATTGCTATGAAGCCGTAGAGAGCGCAGCCCACCATAACGAAAACGGGAGGCTTGACCTTAAAGCGAGCCGCCGCCTTCTGGGCGTCCGCGTCGAGAACATGCTTCTTCTCGGAATGCTCTTTTTCGTATGCGGCTTTCTTTTCGGGGTCACTCTTGAGAAGCTTTTTCTCTTCATCATAGGAGTAGGGAGCGACCAGAGCGAGGACGAGTATAGCGATGGACATTACTATCGGGATGACTATGCCGACTGTCCAGTTACCGGATTGTGTGAGCTTAACAACCAACATCGGATAGATCAGTCCGGATACGGAAATGACGCCTTTTATCAGGATGAGTGCTGTACCGGGGGACTTTACCCAGCTTTCCTGAAGCGCGGGATAGCAAGAGCCGTCGAAGCAGCTTGTGGCCGCGCCGAGCGCGAACGCGCAGACGCAGGCGATGACGTAGCTGTGCGTAGCCAGCAGGCCGATGAAAGACACGATGTACAGACAAGCGCCGATGACGATCATAAGCTTACGTCCGATCTTGTCCGAAATTTCACCGCAGATCCAAACTGTCAGGAACTTAGCCAATCCGGTGTAGGCAATAACCGCTGAAACAGCAGCCGCGCCGAGCTTGGCGTCCGTGTAACCCCATTGTGCGAAGAATGAGGCTTTGTTCTGGCTCAGAATGATCGCCTGAATACCATGGGTCAGATAAGCCATGTACACGGCGGCCAGAGTCCAGAGATACTTTTTTGCTCTCATTAATAACTCTTCCTCTCTGTTTTTGTAATTTATTTCAGCGCTTTTTTGCCAACTACCGCGCCGGAATCCAGATAGTTTTTGATGGTTGACTCGTCATAGCCAAGTTCACGCATTACTTCAATAGTATGTGTTCCCTGCGCGGAGCTGACCTTGTAGCTCGGCTCCGGGTAGGACTGGAATTTCACAGGGTTTGTCGCTATGTTTCTTTTGCCGGAGGGACAATCGAGCTTGGTCATGATTCCGTTTGCCCAGACCTGTTCGTCCTCATACATATCCGCCGGCTCATAGCAGGCTTCGCAGGGCAGGTCGTTATCCTTGAAAATTTTGAGGATTTCCGCTCTTGTAAACTGTTTTATCGCATAATCAAGTATGCTCACGACCTCGCTGTTCAAACCTAGAGTGTTCATGCGGTCGCAGTTGTTATATTTTTCGTTGCCCACAAGATCGGCGCGGCCAATAAGGGTCATGATCTTGTCATAGTCCCTGTCATACTGCGGTGCGCAAAGTGCGACCCACTTTTCGTCCTTCGTGCGGAACACGTTGTTTGTCGGGCAGATGACCTCCTTGCGGCTTTTGGGATATTTGTTGCCGTACTGTGCGGAAACCACGCCTGTCGAAAGCATGAATACCGCCGCGTGGTGCAGGCTGACACTTATCTTGTCTCCAAGTCCCGTGCGGTCGCGGTTATAAAGCGCGGCGCAGATGCCGGAAGCCATGCACATCGAAACCTGAAAATCACCGAAGCCGTTGGTCGGAATCATCGGTGCGTCGCCCTTGTTGACGGTTGTTCCGAAAACGCCGCCGCGGGCCATATAGCAGGTGACATCAAAGCCTGCGGTGTCTTTTTCCGGGCCGTTCTCGCCGTATCCCAGACAGTGGGCGAATACAAGCTTCGGATATTTTTCCTTCAGCGAGTCATAATCGATTCCAAGCTTTACGAGTGACTTTGTGCGTATGTTTGTAACAAAAACGTCTGCGTCGGAAAGCATCTTATGCAGTACTTCAAGACCTTTTGAATCTTTCAGATTCAGGGTCACAAAGCGCTTGTTCATATTGGACATATCGAAGCCGAGGTTCTCGTCGTCCTCGTAGGGCATTCCGAAAACGGCGCCCTGAGTGCGGCCCGGATCGCCGGAAGGAGATTCAACCTTGATGACTTCTGCGCCCCACTCGCCCAGTACGCGGGACGTCGTCGGCGCGGCAAGGAATGTAGTCAGATCAACTACCCTGATTCCTTCTAAGGGTTTCATAGCAATCATCCATTCTGTAATTTGATTTCCCCCGGGTCTTAAAATCCGTTCAGACCCGGGAGAACGTTAAGCGTAAAAATCTCAGTCGTCAAGGTACTCGATCGCACCGCCGCACTCTTCGAGTCCGCGGTATGCGGTCAGACGCTGAACCGTGCGGGGGCCTTCTTCAAGCCACATGGCACGGCAGTCGCGGTACAGACGCTCGACGGGACCGTATTCGCAGTCCTCGAAATAACCAATGCCGCCGAAAATCTCAAGCATGGAGTCGGAAACTGTGCGGACGGTGTTGATCGAGTGAAGCTTGCACATAGCGGCCTTCATGTCGATCTTCTTGCCGGCGTCGTAATCTTTCGCGAAATCCCAAATCATGAGGCGCAGGGCGTTGATCTCGGTGCCCATATCGGCTATGGTCTGCTGGATGGCCTGACGCTTTGAAAGGGGCTTACCAAAGGTAACGCGGTCCTTAGCGCGACGGATAGTCATTTCCAACATGCGCTGTGCCATACCGAGGTTGGAAACAGCGATGTGAGCGCGGGATACGGCCAGAGAGTGCATTGCAATCTCAAGGCCCATGCCTTCCTTGCCGAGGAGGTACTTTTTGTGGACTCTCATGTTGGTGAACCTTAGTCCGGCGTGGCCTGCTCCGCGGCAGCCCATCATATGGGGCATCGGAACGATTTCATAGCCGGGAGTGTGAACATCCACAAAGAAGGCGGAAAGGCGGCTGTCCTTCTCGGAGCTGGGATCCGTAGAGACTATCAGATAAGTAAAATCTGAGCAGTCTGTGTGGGAGATAAGGGTTTTTTCGCCGTTAATAACGTAATAGTCTCCGTCCTTTATGGCGGTTGTGTGAATATCTGCTCCTGTGCCGCCCGCGGCTTCCGTCAGAGCGAAGTTTGAATAGATCGTCTTATCCTGGAACTTATCCATGTACTGAGCCTTCAGCTCCTCGGAGCCGAAATCATCGAGTATGCGCCAGTCAAGATCCGCCGCGTGATGCAAATGCATACGCATTCCGCCGGGGCCGCGGCTGAATTCTTCCTGAACCATGAGGATCTGCTTTTCGGAAAGCCCGAATCCGCCGTATTTCTCTGGCAGAGCGAAGCGGTAGAGGTCATTTTCAATCGCAAGCTTGTAGAATTCCTTCGGGAAGGTATTGGTTATCTCAATTTCTTTCTGCATCTCGTCGAAGGGACCCTCGGCCAAGGCGCGAATCTTCAGCAAATAGTCTTTGAATTCCTGTTTGGTCATTTTCATGGTTAACGCTCCTTATATTTTCATTTAGTTTTTTAGTAAAGTTCCAAGAGAGGAAAATGGTCATACTGCCCTATAACAGCAAATTGGAGGACCGATTTTGCCTGCTATTTCCGATTATCAGTGTAGTCTTGGAGAGATAAACTGTCCAATTGCTATTTTTGTGACAATCACATCTTAATTCATAGGTCCAGCCTATATGTCTGCGCCTTGCCGACTATATTTTTGAAAAAGAGGATAAAAGGGCTTGACATCTTGGTTAAAGCCAACATATACTTTGGCTAGATAGGCCAAGTTTTTTTGTAATACTACTTGTCCGGATAATCATTAACAGTGATTACCTTATCATAGGGGGTGAAGGTTTGAATCTGTCTCAGCTCTACTACTTTCGCAAGCTTGCGGAGCTTCAGCATTATACACAGGCGGCACAGGAGCTGTATATCACGCAGCCGAGCCTCTCCGGAGCCATTGCCGCGCTGGAAGCGGAGCTAGGAATATCTCTGTTCGAAAAGCGCGGAAGGAATGTGTATCTTACTAAGTACGGCAAAGAGTTTTATCAATATGTCTGCAACTCCCTGCAGTTTCTGGAAAGAGGTGTTGAAGTCGCTAAAGAGCACGCCGGAGCACTCAGCGGGACTGTCGATATCGGCAGTATTTCCACCATACAGGGAGATTATCTTCCTATGGTCATCCGTTCGTTCATTTCCGAAAAGGGCAATAATGTGAAATTCAGTATTCATCAAGAACAAACAAATGCGATTGTGAGCGCCATACAAAAGGGAATCTGGGATATCGGCTTTTGCTCGCCTGTGGATGATGCGCCGGACCTGTTTTTTGTTCCGGTACTCCAGCAGCCGCTTGTTGTCGTCATCAACAAAAATCACCCACTGGCCAAGGAGCCTAAGCTTACGTTTTCCCAGCTTCGGGGCTATGATCTTCTCTCCTACCATACAGAGCAGCCTATAGGGAAGAAGATAGGAAAGCTGCTCGAAGAACACGGCCTCAAGGCCGACCAGCAATATTCAAACGAGCTGGATATGAGTGGCATCGCGTCAATTTCAAACAGTGTCGCAATAATAATGCAGACTCCCAGTCTGAAGCAGTTCAACGACCTTGTAGCGATACCGCTTCCCGAGGTACCGGACGACTTCCGTGTCGTGCACATGGCGTTCAACCAGAAGGCCTATAAATGCCACGCGGTCGAAAGCTTTATTGATTATGTGGCGGCGTTCTGGTCGTACTCCCCGAACTCCCTGGGGTGGCGGCAATTTGATTGAGCGGCAGGGAATAAAGGCCCTCGCCCTCGTACCAAGCATACAGAACGAACCCGTTTTTACAGCGAAAGCTGCATTTTTCGCACGGATCCTTATCACAATAGGCATAGGCGTCCTCCCCCGCAAGCGCGAACACCGCGGGAGGGCGCTTTTTGATATCCATGTGCTGCCAACCCGTAAATGTTTCAAGAAAGAGCCAGTCAGGGCACTTACCCTCCCAGAAAACACGAACGCAGTTTTCGTTCAGACCACCGACAATGTCGTAAGTGAGACCGATGCCTGAAGGCAGATCCTCCGCAGGTCTGGGGAGGAGCCGCCCGGCTTTGACGCCGCAGCAGAGAAGCTCGCAGCCGCCCCTCTCGGGAAGCGTACCGGAAAGGATCGCTCCACAGGTTTTGCATTGGAAAAAAGCTACGGGTTCTCTGCTTATGCGTGGTTTTGAAGCGGCAAGATAACGCAGAGGTCCGATACGCTTTTTCTCGTCCATATTTTCACCGCTCCTTTTTCATACGCTTTTCGAGTTCCTCGGCGAGCAGGTTTTTTTTGACCTTTCCGCTTTCGGTGCGCGGGATGGCGTCAATTATCTCGACGCGTTCAGGCCAGTGGCGCTTATGAATCTTTTTGCTTTGCAGGTATGAGATTATATCTTCCTTTGTAACTGTTCTCGTTATGTCGGAAAGTACGATGAAAGCGCAGATGCGCTCACCGAGGCGCTCGTCTGGCATACCGATTATCGTATGGTCCGCGATGCCGGGGCAGCCCTCAAGATTTTCGTTAATGTCGTTCGAGTTGAGATTCTCACCGCCCCGAACGATGATATCCTTTTCTCTGCCGACGATTTTAATGTTGCCGTTTTCGTCTGATACGCAAAGATCGCCCGAGTAGAACCAGCCGTCGTCGTCGAGCACCGCGTCGGTAAGAGAGGGTGCGTTGAGATAGCCGACGAAAACATTGGGCCCGCGTGAAGCTTCCTCTCCGATGACTCCGGGCGGCACGGGGTTCCTGTTTTTGTCCACGACCCGGACTTCGATTGCTCCCATCGTCCGGCCCGATGATCTGCCATCGTTTTCCAGACATTCGTCCGGACGCACACAGACGTGCGGCACGCTCTCGGTCGAGCCGTAGCATTCGCATACAAGCAAGCCGAACTCGTTCCACGCGCGCTGAACAAGCTCCTTGGGAACGGGTGCTCCGCCGCAGATGTAAAAGCGCAGATGTGGCAAAGTGTCTCCAGATTCCTCAAGCTGCTTTAAAAGGTCGTAAATAAAAGGGGTTGCGCCCATGGAATAGGTGCATTTTTCCCTGTTCATGATCATGACGGCGTCCGAGCAGATGAATCTTTCTTCAAGCACCAGCCTTCCGCCGTTCAGCATCGGAGAAATGATTCCGTGGTGCAGCCCCGTAGCATGGCTCAGCGGTGCGGGCATAAAGATAGCGTCGTCTCCAGTAAGGCCAAGCGTTTCGTTGAAAACCTCTTCGCTGTATATGATATTATTGTGGGTATACATCACAGCTTTGCAGCCTTTTGTCGTCCCTGAGGTGCAGAGAATCAGCGCGATGTCATTTGAATTCGCGGCGGACGGTTTAACGGGCCTGCCGTCTGAAGCCAGTATTTCGGCAAGGCTGTCGGCACCCCGAGGGAGAGCCTTTCTTTCAGCGTCGCTGTCGCAAACGAAAATAAGCCCGTTCAGATTTGGGAGCGAGGCTTTGACAGAGCTTATCATTTCAATACGGTTTGTGGCCCTGTAAGTCGCGGTACTTATGTGCAGGCGGCTTCCGAGCATGGCAAGGAGACCCTTCAGCTCATCGTCGACAAAGCACAGGCCCAGCGGTGCGGGTATGGCTCCGATTTTCATGCAGGCGAAGAGCGCAATTACAAATTCGCTTCGCGGAGGGATCTGAAAGCTGACCACATCCTCTTGGCCGATGCCGCGTTTTTCAAGATAAGCCGCAAGCGCGTCGGCTTTTTCGTTGAGCTGGGAATATGTCAAACGCATCCCCCGATCGTCCGAAACGAATTCCTTGCCACCGTATTTCAAAACAGAGTCATTGAAGCGATCGAGAAGAGTCGAGCTTTTCCAGTATCCCCGTTCCTCATAGATATTTTTCAGTGACTCGTTGATTTTTACTCCGTTCAAAATAAGCCTGCCTTTCCGTATTTTTAATACGGATTTATTTGTATTCCTGTTCCAGCGCCTTTGCGATTGTCAGTCTTTGAATCTGGTTTGTACCCTCAAAAATTTGAAAAATCTTTGCGTCGCGCATCAGCTTTTCGACAGGGTATTCCTTGCTGTAGCCATAACCACCGAAGATTTGGACGGCGTTTGAGGTGACCTCCTGCATGCTGTCGGTGACGAAGGTCTTCGTGATGGCGCCTTCCTTCTGAACAAGCTGACCAGCGTCCATGAGCTTCATGGTGTTGTTGACAAGGCAGCGCGAGGCCTCAACCTTGATGGCCATGTCCGCGAGCATGGACTGTACCATCTGGAACTTGATAATAGGTTGGCCGAACTGCTGACGCTGCATTGCGTAAGCCATCGCCTCATCGAGCGCGCGCTGCATTATTCCGACGCCGAGAGTAGCGATGAAAGCGCGTGAGAGGTTCAGAGCGTTGAGTGCGATGTGCAGACCCTGGCCTTCCTCTCCGATGCGGTTTTCAACGGGAACACGGACATTGTCAAAAATAAGCTCGGTCGTGTTGGAAAGACGGAAACCCATTTTGTTCTCGTGAGCGCCGACGGTGAGACCCTTGCTGTCGCGGTCGATCATGAAGGCGGAAATGCCCTTTTTGCCCGCGGCCGGATCTGTTTTGAAAAAGCTGACGTATATACTCGCGCAAGCTCCGTTTGTTGCGAAGGTCTTGGTCCCGTTCAGGACATAGTAATCGCCGTCACGGGTTGCCGTAGCGCGAAGAGCGCCTGCGTCGGAGCCCGCTCCCGGCTCTGTAATAGCAAAGCAGGCAAAATTGCCGGGAACTACCACGTCAGCAAAGCGGCGCGCCTGGTCCTTGGTGCCTGCGAGGATAACGTTGCGCAGCGCGACAAAGTTTGTGACTATGGTGTCGGCATAACCTGCATCGATTTTTGCAAGCTCTTCAAAGACCATTGCGGTGGTTTCAAAGCTCATGCCTTCGCCGCCGTACTCCTCGGGGATTTCCAGGAGATGCAGGCCCATATCGATTACGGGCTTAAAAAGTTCTATAGGGCACTCGCCCTTTTCGTCGCACTCTGCAACATGAGGCTTGATTTCCTTCTCGGCCATGTTGCGAACCATTTCAATAAGTTCCTGCTGCTCATCGGTATAAATTAAACTCAATTCGTTTCATCCTTCCTGTTATCAATTTAACAAATAGCTGCACACCTGCTTTTTTGTTGACTAAATCATATCATTTGAGCCTGTCAAGCTCCAATCGGAACTGAATGTAACAAGACTATGAATCGATAGCTTGAGCCTATCAATATTTTTGTATCAATTAAATAAAAAGAGCCGCTCAAGAGCGGCTCAGGAAAAGTACTTTGTTATTATGCCATTCGGCTTTATTCGGGGAGGGCGAAAACCCGCGCGGGAGCGCCGTCAGCGTTCTCAAATTTCAGCGGTGCGGCAATCAGCGTAATGAGCCCGTTCCCGAGCAAATCAAGATTGCAGAGGTTTTCGATTATCACAATAGTATTTCCGGAGAGCAGTTTTTTGTGATTGTCATAGCCCGAATCCGAAATAGGGTCGATACTTATTGTGTCCAGCCCCACGCCCTTTTTGCCCGTTCTTGCAATAAAGTCCGAGACCTCTGGGCTTATGCACGGGAAGCCCTCGAAATATGCGGAGCTGCCCCATTTTCTATCCCATCCAGTTCGAAACAGCAGAAAATCCGCTTTTTCCGCAAGTTCACGGCAGGGCTCGATTAAAGACATATTGATGAGTTCACCGGGTTTGAGCTCCGTGCAGTCTATAATAAGCGCGTTGCCGGCGAACTGCGCCGCATCGAATGAATCAAGTGTGGTTCCGTCTTTAAACATATGAGCAGGCGCATCGATATGCGTGCCCGTGTGGGAGTACATGTAAAGGAGCGTTTCTTTGAAACCGTTTTCCTCAACGGTGCAGGCTGCGGACAGCTTCGGTAGCTCCGTACCCGGAAAAACGGGCATTTTTTCAGAAATCGTATGCGTTAGGTCGACCACTTTCATGCTCTGCTCCTTGTCATCGTGCGGCTTACTGCTTAGCCCAGGTACCGCTCGAATATATGTAAGTACCGGCGCCCAGTGCCTCATACGCTGTTTCAAAGGAGTCGCTGTTCTGAAAAACGCTCCCTTCAAGATAGACGCCTGATCCTATAGTCACCTTTGTTATGTTGTTGCCCATGAAGGCCCCATAGTCGATCCGTGTAATGCTTGCGGGAAGTACGAGTTCCGTGAGCTTATTATCTTTAAAGGCTCTGGCGTGTATGCGCGTTATTACGCTGTCGGTGGGGAAGACCACGGATGCAAGCCCCTTACCGCTGAAAACGTCCTGATATATAGCAGTGACTTCCTCTCCATCAATGGATTTGGGAATAGTCAGATCTGTCGCTGAACCCGAAAAGCTGCCGGTTATGAAGCCGGAAAATCCTCCGGTTCCCAAGGTTATTTCCGTCTCCGCAAGCTCATGCAAAAGCAGCCAGCGCTTATCAGAGGCGTACCATACAAACAGATTGCTGCTAAGTTTGGGTATGGGCTTTTCCGGAATCAAGCTCTCGTCCACAAGAACCTGCATCAGGCCGCCGTCACTCAAGCCCCCCGCTTCGAAGAGGTTCGGGGATGGATTTGAGGCATAATAGACGTATGTCGCCTCGTTGAGGACACCGAGAGAATAAGTATCCGCGGCGGCGTTTCCTTTTTTTATGTAAGCGTTGTATGCGGGAACGGACACGGCGGCCAGAACACCGAGGACAGCTATCACCGCCAAAAGCTCGATAAGAGTAAAGCCGCTGTTCCCCAGCCGGTGTACAGACATAAGCATAAACCTCTCAAGGTACCGTCAAAATGCGCTTATCGGCAGAGAATCATCATCCTGCCCTTTTTCAACCGAGCGTATTACTATATAGTAGCTGCAATCCTCGTTAACCTCCACGCGGACTCTGTCTCCTGACCTGTGGCCAAGCAGAGCTTTGCCGACAGGCGATTCCTTGCTCAGCAGCCCTTTAAGAGCGTTCTGGCGCAGAGTCGTCACAATCTGAAACACCTGGGTTTCATCGTCCTCCTCAAAGTATACCTCAACCTTATCGAAAAGCCCCACGGTGTCGGAGCTTGATTCGTTTGAGATGACCTTCGCCGTTTTGATCATTCTCTCCAGATACCTCACGCGGCTGTCGTTCCGGTTTTTCTCGCGTTTTGCTGCCTTGTATTCAAAGTTTTCACTCAGGTCTCCAAATTCTCTGGCAACCTTTACATCGTCTATAAGCTGCGGTCTGAGGACGGTCGTGCGGTATTCGATTTCCTCCCGCATTTTTTTGATATCAACCTGCGTCAATTCGTCGTACATAGTGTTTTCCTTACATTTCCATCATTGAGTCCGATTTTTTAGCGATCAGCTCTTTGCAGACATTATACCATATAAAATTGAATAATAGAAGCCTTACCTATATCGTTGTATAGCTGGAACGGAGAATTGCGCTTTGCTTATTTTTGAAATGATCCGATATTAATCACAGCAGCAAAGGCCTGCCCCCGGACTGAACAGTGCTTTTTTCACTGCCATATCCGGGGGCGTAAGCCGCGTAACGAGTTTTCGTTATACTGCTAAATTGTTTTCCTGACGCCTGTCTTTGTTGACCATAGAAAGGGACAGCGCCTGCTCCATGCTGAACATACCCTTTTCATGGGACATAATCCATTTAGCCGCATATATGGCTCCCTGTCCGAACGCGGCGCGGTTAATAGATTCGTGAATGATCCTTATCGTTTGATTCGGCAGGCCGAAAACAACCTCATGCTTTCCGATTGTACCGCCTACACGGATAGAATGAATGTTCTTTTCCTTATCAAGACCCAAATCGTCTGCAATTCTTATCGCAGTACCGGAAACGCCCTTTTTTCCTTTGAAATGCTCTTCTACTATTTCTATATCTGCATGCGGAGCAATGCTCTGCAGTACCTTGGAAGCTTCTATCAGAAAGTTTACACCCAATGTTATATTGGGAGAATAAAGAACGGCTGTCCTATTGCTCAGCTCTTTCAGGTGCTCAAATTCCCTTCCGCTGTACTTTGATATTGCGGAAACAATTCTGGTTCCGTATTGTGCCGCGTTTTCATATTCATCTACAGCGCTTGATGTGGAAAAATCGATAATAACATCAACCTTATTCTCCTCGTAAAACCGAGTAAAATCCAGATTATGAATGGAGTGGATCATACCCTCATCATGCTCAAAACCCAAGAATCGACTTGCATATGTTCCTTCGTGGACCGAAGACTTTCGAATGATCCATTTCAATTCGCAGTCATTGTCCTTGATAATCTCATCTGCCACAACAGAACCTGTTTTTCCAAAACCGAATAATCCTATGGATAACTTCATTTGTGCTCCTTTCAAATTTGTGTTGAGATTATTTTATCAAATACGCAGAAACCTGAAATCAATCACCCTCACTTTCAACGCTTACGAGATTAGCTGACGGATTCGGATGGAAAGTTCACCCTACACGCGTTGCGTGATTCACCCCAAAATTGGTTCTCCCGTTCCAATTACGGATTAAGCGACATTATATTTATATAAAAAGGCGGGTAGCCCAAAATAGGACCCCCCACCCGAAAAAACGTATCTTGAAAACAGCTGAAGCTGTCCGACCGTTACGCAGTATCTCTCTCTATGACGGAATTATACTATTTTTTCGACTTTAAGTCAAATAAAAACAGAGAAAATTCAAAAAATACATGAATTTATATCAAAATTAGGCAATATACAAGCCAAGTGCGTGTTTTGTAGTTGAATTATATTACTGTTTCTTTTCAGACGGGATGTGAACCGCGCGAGCGTTCTCAAGCAATGCAGGTACGGAAAACAACGGCGGGGTAGCGGCTTTATTTCAGCGTGCTGTCAGCCAACAGTGCCGCTGCCGCCGCAGACGGGACAGCTCCTCCAGCGGCTCTTGGGTATTTGCTGCCACCGTCCGTTGACCATAACCTGATCGAAATACTGCTCGTTATAACCGCCGGCTCCTCCGCACTGCGTACAGCGATGCGCCCCGTCAACGGCGACCTGACCGGAACTACTCGGCGTATCTTGCTTAAGCATGCTTTCGTTAACGCCGACAAGCCCGGACGTCGGAACATCTACAACGATATCGGTATCCAGCGTTGCCGCCGAACGGTCAGCGCTGAAATCCACGATGCTGTTGTCGGAAAGCTGCATGAGAAGAAAACTCGGTACATAAAGTGCCCCGTCGATTACAACAGATACGGTATCGGCGTCCACGGCGGAAATTGTCTTTGAGCCGTAGGTCAGCGTAGGCGAATTTGCAAATGCCCGGATGATGCTGCCGTTGACGACTGTTACGAGGGCGCTGTGATCATCGTTTGTAAGGCACGCGACGCCAAGAAAATTTAGAACATCTTCGATTGGATAGTATCCTCCGTTCGGTTCTTCCGGAAGAGTGAATGGGTGGTTTTGGGTTTCAACTTCCGTCTCGTTGATGACCAGCCTGTAACGGGTGCGGCCCTCGCTGTCCTCAAATGGGAAAGAGACGCCGGCCTCCGATTCATCGATTGTAAGGATATCCGACCGCGTGGGTGTTTCCTCTGCGGGCGCTGCCGATTCATTCTCAATTATTTCCGTCGGGAGCACCTCATCTGAAGCCGGGTCGGAGCCGCCGCCCGTACGCCGGCAGGCACACAGAATGACACAAAACACAACCAATATACACAGCACCCCTATCCTTTTCACAGAAACCATCCTTTCCTCCTGCCGTATCAGATATAATTTTTATAGTTACTACGCTTTCTCTGACTTATCCCAAAAGGTTAAGGCCTATTTTTCCCTTTTGGTGTTTTTGCTTCAATAAGCTCCGCCCGCTTTTTATCCCAGATCGGCTTAAGCTGCTTCGGGGTGATAATATATGCGATAATGTAAAGGACCGCCAACACTGAGATTACGGCAAAAAGCGCCAGATCGTCCGGCTTAAACTGTCCGGCGATTGCCATGACATCCGCAAATACAATTGCGATGCAGCCTATTAAAAACAGAAACCAGATAGACCCGCGCATGAAACCCTTTTTCCCAATCCATACAAACATGATTTTTCCTCCTCTTTCTTTTTGCCGCACCGCAATGCGGCCAGCGAAGATACAGTACCAACAATTGCGGCAACGGTGTGAAAAATGTACCTCGACGGATGGCGATTTGCTTTATGACGTTTCCGCCATAGACTTGCTGTTCGCCTCCCGTGTCGGCCGCAGATGCCGCTCTGTCAGCTTTGCAGCCACTTCCCGCAGGATTGAAACCACACCGGAACGGTTGCCGATGCTGCCCGAGCCCCGCACCCAAAGCGAATCAAAATGGGCCTGGAATTCCCTCAAAAGTATTAGCTGATCAGAATAGATCATCACAGGCTCCGCGGCGCTCCAATGGTTGATGGCCAGATGATGGTTCTGCTTAAGCTGCCAGCAGTTATCCGAATGAAGAGTTGCAATATCATCAAGGATCAGCAGATGAAAATTTGGAACTGATTCAAGATAGTTGGTGTAGCCGTTTAGTATATCCGCACAGCCCTGAGCATCAAGAAGGACAAAGCCCTTATTCATGAAGTACAGCCCCGGCATACGACAAAAACCATCCTGAGCGATCTGATTGAGCCGCGCTAGGGAAAGTATCTCGCGGAATACCGAACCGTTCTTTAATGCCTGGTCCAAGCCTGACTTGAAGCGGATGAACTCACCGCTGCGCCAAGCGTATTCGGTTTCGTCGTGGCCCTGTGCAAGAAGTATACGGTTATACGCGGCCTCGGTCATATACATGGGATTGATGTTGTCCTTAACCACATCGAGCGCGCCCGGAGTACAGAATTCCTGGTAAAGGATTTCGAGAATATTACGGGAAAAGTCGTCGCCGTAGATGGTCAGCACTTGCTGTGCATAACGGGCGGTTTGGTCGAAGCTCTTTTGAATGTCCGTTAGAAAGGAGGAATCTCGGACGATAACCGCCACCGGAGGCGCGGCTATGCCTGGAACTTCGGTTACCAGAAGTGCCGCAGTACCGGGAATGATCAGATGCATCTGATTAGTGACGGTTTGTGTCA
>JAYFQM010000028.1:0-23152 GCA_034927185.1 Oscillospiraceae bacterium
ATGGTGTTCCAGAGCTTTAATCTTTTTGCCAATCTGACTGTGTTGGAAAACTGCATGATAGGCCAGCGCAAGGTCCTGCACAGGGATCGCACAACGGCGGAGAAAACCGCGAGGGAGTATCTGGACAAGGTCGGGATGGCACCCTATATTAACGCAAAGCCCCGCCAGATATCGGGCGGTCAGAAGCAGCGCGTTGCAATCGCACGTGCGCTTGCGATGGAGCCGGAGGCCCTGCTGTTCGACGAGCCTACGAGCGCGCTCGACCCTCAGATGGTCGGAGAAGTACTTGACGTCATTAAGACGCTTGTCCGCGAGGGGCTTACGATGATCGTCGTAACCCATGAAATGGCCTTCGCACGCGACGTTTCGAACAGGGTTGTCTTTATGAAGGACGGCGTCATCTGCGAAGAGGGTTCGCCGGACCGGATTTTCGGTTCGCCGGAAAAGCAGGAGACTAAGGACTTCCTTTCGAGATTCTTTGAAAGATGAGTTAGGTTTCAAGCAAAATATCGCTGTAAAACGGAACCGCGTAAACCCGCGGTTCCGTTTTGAATAACAAGTACAAGTCACGTAGTGAGGGCACGAATTTGTAAATAAACAATTAACTTTGGTTTTAAGATATGATTTTTAAGGATACTATGATAAAATAGTGGAAATTAACCGCCGAATATAAGGAGCAAGCTCCGCGATGAATAGCTCGTTAATCACGTTTATAAATGACTATGGATACATTGGCATAATGCTTCTGATATTAATAGAGAATGTTTTTCCTCCGATACCTTCGGAGGTCGTTCTTGTTTTCGGCGGCTTCCTCACAACTCAGTCTGAAATGAACATTCCACTCGTGGTCCTGTTTGCGACGCTCGGAGCGACACTGGGAGCGGGGCTTCTTTATATGCTGGGTAGTATTCTCAGCAGGGAAAGGATTAAGAGAATTTTTTCGGGCAAATTTGGAAAGACGATGCATCTCAGGCCGGACGACGTTACGAGAGCAGAGGTATGGTTCAGAAAATATGAGAAAAAGGCCGTGCTTATATGCAGATGCATTCCAGTCATGCGCAGCCTGATATCCATACCTGCGGGAATGTCGAAAATGAAGCTGATTCCCTTCTTTGCGCTGACGATATTGGGTACGGCGGTATGGAATACGGCTCTGGTGCTCGTAGGAGTATTTGCTGGAGGCGCATGGGAGACAAGCCTGAAATATATCGGCTGGTTTTCGACGATAGCAATCGCCGTTATCGGTCTTGTGGTTGCGTACGTTGGCTATATCTACCTGAAAAAGAGATTCTCCGGTAAAAAAGATGACGACGCAGGTAAAGACGAATAACACACAGATGTACGTATCGTCCAGGATTGTTATATGGAGTGTGCCAATACCGGCTTTACAACGTAAAATATTTGTAAAAGAAATATATTGCTCTTTGTAAGACAAATAGTTTATAATAACACAGGGATTATTACATCAGCATCGAAAATGTAAAGCCCATCCCCGAAAAAAAGATGACTCAGAGGATGTGGTTGAGCTTTGGATATCAGTTTAAGTGGTTTCGTAAACCAAGTGACGGCAAATCCGATTCTGTTAATTACGGTATTGCTGACGCTTGGTGTTATTTTTGTTAACGGCTGGACGGATGCGCCAAACGCGATTGCGACGTGCGTGGCGACTCGCGCAATGCCGCCCAAGGCGGCGGTGCTTATGGCGGCGGGCTTCAACTTCCTCGGAACCTTTGCGATGACGCTCGTCAACGCGACGGTGGCCATGACAATAAAAAACATGGTCAATTTCGGTGGCGATACGTCGCAGGCGACGGCCGCGCTCTGCGCCGCGCTTTTTGCAATCATCATCTGGGCTGTCGCAGCGTGGTATTTCGGTATACCTACAAGCGAAAGTCACGCTCTGATAGCGGGACTCTCCGGCGCGGCGATTGCTCTGCAGGGCGGTTTCAGCGGAATAAACGGAAACGAATGGATCAAAGTCATCTACGGCCTGGTTCTTTCAACATTCCTTGGATTTGGCACAGGCTTTGTTTTTGCGAAGCTGACAACTTTTATTTTCCGCAACAGCGACAGACGCAAAACCACGGGCTTTTTCAAGGGCGCTCAGATTTTCGGCGGCGGCGCGATGGCTTTTATGCATGGCGCGCAGGACGGACAGAAATTCATGGGCGTTCTGATTCTAGGATTGTTCCTCGTTAACGGACAGGACACTACGGGAAATGTAATCCCCCCCGTCTGGATGATGATTCTCTGCTCGCTCGTTATGGGCGTGGGAACCTCTATCGGCGGCTACAAGATCATCAAAGCGGTCGGAATGGATATGGTCAAGCTCGAAGTGTACCAGGGCTTTGCGGCGGACCTCGCAGGAGCATTTTGTCTGCTTTTGTCGTCGCTGTACGGAATTCCTGTTTCAACCACTCATACAAAAACAACGGCCGTAATGGGCGTCGGAGCTACGAAGCGCCTTTCCGCCGTCAATTTTTCAGTTGTAAAGGATATGGTGCTGACCTGGATATTGACTTTTCCCGGGTGCGGCATCATCGGTTTCCTGATGGTCAAGCTATTTCAAATGATTCATTTATAGAATAAATTCAGAGAGGTGCCGATATGTCAAAAAAGGACAGTATTTACTATAACAACTTTATTGAAAGCGCGGAGGTTTCATGTGAAGCCGCAAACATGCTGAAGGACATTCTTTGCAATTTCAGTGTTGAAACGCTTCCCGAAAGTAAGATCAGGCTACATGAAATTGAGCATAAGGGCGATGAGAAAAGGCATGAGATGACAAACGTTCTTGTGCGCGCCTTTATTACGCCTCTTGAAAGAGAGGATATTTTGAAGCTAAGCCAGTTAATCGATGATGTCACCGACTGCATTGAGGATATTCTCATCCGTATATATATCAATAACGTGACTTCGATACGCAGGGACAGCATTGAGTTTGCTGATCTCCTCATCCATTGCTGCGATGCAATGAAGGAGATGCTCGAGGAGTTTCCGAATTTCAAAAAATCCAAAAAGCTCAACGAGCTGATCATCGAGATCAATCGTCTTGAGGAACTCGGAGACGATATGTATGTTGAGTGCATGAGAAACCTTCACACTACGTCGACGGATCCTTTTGAAACCATAGCATGGCGTGAAATATACGAGTTTTTTGAGAAGTGCTGCGACACCTGCGAGAACGTCGCGGATATCATCGAGAGTATCGCTATAGGAAACACCTGATTTAAAAATGAGTGGGAGATACAATGAGCAACATATGGCATGACATAAGCCCGGAGAGGATTACTCCCGAGGATTTTATTGCGGTTATAGAAATTGAAAAGGGAAGCAAGAAGAAATATGAGCTTGATAAGCAGACTGGCCTGTTAATACTTGACAGAGTGCTCTATACTTCAACTCACTATCCTTCAAATTACGGGTTCATTCCGCGTACATACGCGGATGACGACGATCCGCTGGACGTTCTGGTTTTCTGCAGCGAAGCGATCGATCCTCTGGTAACGGTCAGATGCTACCCGATAGGTATGATAAAGATGATTGACAACAGCAGAGTCGATGAGAAAATCATCGCTATACCCTTTGCCGACCCAACATTTAATTCATATAAAGATATTGATGATCTGCCCAAGCACATTTTTGAAGAAATCAGACATTTCTTTTCCGTGTACAAGATGCTGGAAGGCAAGGCGACGAGCGTCGAGGAGGTAAAACACCGCGAAGACGCTGTTATGGCGATTCGGAAGGCTATCGAAGTATATAATGAGAAGTTTGCTTAAAAGCTTTAGAATAAAAAAAGAACCTCCTTCGGTTTCTGACCGAAGGAGGTTTTCAGTGTTTTGAGATTTATGACGAAAGATCAGTAGCCAAGCTCTTCGTTTATAATTATGACCTCGACCTTTTCAGTTCCGTTCATTTTGTTCCAAAGAACGACCAGTCCCTTGCAGATTCGGTCGGGACTCTTGCAGTCATAGCATTTCAGTTCGCCCTTTGCGCAGGGAGTGTTTTTGCCAAGCCTTCTGGCGTTGAGAGGTGAGGCAATGTTGCGCGCTCGCCAGAGCGCCTTGTCGTAATCCTCCGCCAGCTTGTTTGTCCCTACAATTATGTAAACTTTCTTCTTGCCATACAGAGTATTCACAACCCTGTTGCCGGTACCGTCTATATTAATTATTTCACCTGTTTGAGCAACAGCGTTTGCGCTTGTTATGTAAACCTTGGCGCTCATCGCTTCTTTGTATGTTTCCGCGTTTTTGTCTCTCCAGTGCCAAAAAACCCTGTTGTTAGCGACGAGACGGTCATAAAGGCCAAGCGCCTCAAGCGTCATGCTGCCGCCGAAGCCGACGGTTTCGCTTTTGAGCTGCGAAGCAAGATAGTCGACAGCTTCGCTGCCGCTGGCAAAGCTTTTGGCGTCAAAGCCGCGGGACTTAAGGTTTTCAATCGTTTTTTCTACGTTAACCATTTTAGATACTCCTTTCATACCGATCAATGAGCTTTCGTACTGTTAAGTTGTAATTTTACACCTTTTTTTCTTGGAACTCAAGCATGAAGTTTTGCTTAAAAACCGTCCTGGCAAGGGTATATATACTGTGTACTCTTGATACCTTGGCCTTGCCTGTGTTATAATATGTCGGCTGACATATGGTTTTTCGGTCCGCGGAAAGATTCGGGAGGAGTAAGAATGCGCAGTATTTTTGGGCTTAAAGACATCGAAAAGCTGCAGGACTACGTTGGCTTCGATGTGTATTCAAGGCTGCTTGCAAATCGGCATGCATGCATTGAGCTTGATAACGGGGCGTTTTTGATTGAATTTCACTTCTGCGATGTCAGAAATCCGGCGCAGAGGGATGAAAGAGTATGCATATACTGCGGAACCGAAAACTTCGTATTCATAACCGACAACAGGCGGTGCGTGGAGCTTATCAGCGATATCGACGGCAAAATTGAACCGAGCAGACAACTGCTGAAGTTTTTCAGCACGCTGACGGCTAACGATGTCTATGAGCTGGAGAAGAAAGAGGACCGCATTACAGACCTTGAGGACAGCCTTTTAAAGGAGAAAAGGTCGAACTCTGATAATTCCGACAAAATTATCAGCATACGCAGAGAGCTTCTGAAAATGAAGCGTTACTATGAGCAGCTTGCCCTGATAACGGAGGATTTGTCTGAAAACGCGAATAGAGTATTTTCCGAAGAGCTTCAGAAAAGATTTGTTTCACTAGATAGGCGTATGGACTATCTTCTCAATTCCGTTATGCACCTGCGTGAATATATTACCCAGGTGAGGGAAGCGTATCAGGCACAGATAGATATAGAACAGAACCAGATCATGAAGGTTTTCACGGTCATCACGGCAATCTTTCTGCCGCTAACACTGATCGTCGGCTGGTACGGGATGAACTTCAGCATGCCCGAATACGGCTGGAACTTCGGCTATCCCTATGTGATTGCGTTAAGTATTGTGGTATGTGTCGCGTGTGTGCTCATTTTCAAGTGGAAAAAATGGTACTGAGCTATATAAATAGCAGAGCGGCGAGGTGGAAACCATCTCGCCGCTCTGCGTTGCCGTTAAAGCTCCGGTATTAAAAAATTGTTATTTCTGTTTAAGTTATCTTGGTCAATCATAGCGCCGCGCGTCGCTTGGGTTGAGCCTGGCCGCTTTTCGGGCCGGCAGATAACCGAAGATAATACCGATTGCAACGGAAACAGAAAAAGCTCCGATCACAGCTCCGGTTGATGGAGCGACGGTTATGTCCGTATCCATAAGGGTAACTATAATTTTTGTCGCGAAGGATGAAAGCAGATAGCCGAGTATGATTCCGATAACGCCGCCCAGAGCGCTTGTTGTCGCAGCCTCGATGACGAACTGCTGCATGATATCCTTCTGCTTGGCGCCGAGGGATTTACGAATTCCAATCTCCCTCGTTCGCTCTGTAACGGAAACAAGCATGATGTTCATGATACCGATACCGCCGACTACCAGCGAAATTGCGGCGATCGCTCCGAGTACTACAACAACCACGTTTACAATATCCGTAAAGCTGTCAAGCATCTGCGACATACTGATGACGGTATAATAATCATCACTTTCGTATACTTTATATAGCGCGTCTTCGATTAACGTCACTGCCTGATCAACAGTGTTTTCCGCTGCGGCGCTAAAGGAAAAGCTGCTGATTTTTCCTGTCCAGCTCATTTTTGCCGCATTGCTGTAGGGAATATAAACTGCGTCATCCGTGCTTCCGGAGGTGCTGTCGTCCTCCTCGGTCAAAACGCCGACAATGGTATAGGTGTTTCCATTGAGCTTAAGCGTCTGCCCGACTGCGTTTCCGCCATAATAAGTCGTCGAGAGGTAGCTGCCGATAACGCAGACCTTCTGGCGCCGCAGAATATCGACATACTGAAGGAATCTACCATCGGAAATGCTATATTTTTTGATGGTGCAGTAGTCTTCACCAACGCCGCTCACGCTGGTGGAGTCCATCTCCTCGCTGCCGATTTTGACGGAGCCGGAAACAGACACTGTTGGGGATACATAACCTAGTACATCGGGGTTGTCCGAAACGAGGGCATACATATCGTCCACATCAACGGAACGTGATGTGCCTCTGCCCTGGATGCTAACGGTTATAAGATTCGTACCCATGCTCTCAAAGCTGTCGGAAATGTAGTTTTGCATACCGTTCCCCATGCCGACAATGACCGTGACGGCACCGACGCCGATGATGATGCCGAGCATGGTCAGAAAAGCGCGAACCTTGCTTTTCATGATGCTCTGAAGAGCAAGCTTAAATGACTGAAAAAAATTCACTGTTCCTGTGCCTCCTCTTCCAACGTCTGGACAAGGGAGCCTTTCACGCCACTTGGCCCGTCGTAAACGACTTTTCCGTCCGCAAGTCGGATGATCCGGGGGGCCGTGCTCGCTATGGAGTTGTCGTGGGTGATAAGAACGATCGTATTTCCTTCACCATTGAGTTCCTGAAGAAGATGCAGAACGTCGCGGCCGGTTTTGGAATCGAGTGCACCCGTAGGCTCGTCCGCAAGGATAACCGAGGGAGTTCCAGCGAGAGCCCTGGCTATGGAAACGCGCTGCTGCTGTCCGCCGGAAAGCTGTGACGGCGTATGCTCAAGCTTATCTGAAAGCCCGACGCGATCCAGCGCTTTTTTCGCACGTTCGACCCGCTGCGCTTTGGAAACGCCCCCGTATAGCAGGGACACCTCGACGTTTTCGAGCACCGTCAGTTTAGGTAGAAGGTTATACTGCTGGAAGATGAAGCCCAGCATTTTGTTCCGAATTTCGGCGAGCTTGTTGTCATTGAGCTTCCCGACGTCCTTACCGCCAAGAAGGTACTGCCCCTGCGTAGGAACGTCAAGACAGCCGATGATGTTCATGCAGGTGGATTTTCCCGAGCCTGACTGACCGACTATCGCGACAAACTCGCCCTTGTCGATTCGCATTGAGATCCCGTCCACAGCCCGAACGACGCTGTCGCCCATGTAGTAAATTTTATAAACATCCTTGAATTCAATAAGAGGTGCCATAAGGGTTAGCCTCCCATCGGGCCGCTACCGCCGCCCGCGGGCATATTACCGCCGCCTCCGGAGGGCATATTACCACCACCACCGCCGGAAGACATATTGCCCCCGCCGCCAGAAAATCCGCCAAAGCCGCCCGTTGTCGTTTCGCCGGTATCGGAGCTTACGGTTACCACCGCAATGATATCGCCCTCATCAAGACCACTTTTTATTTCTATGTAATCATCGTTGTTGACGCCCAGAGTTACCTCTGCGTACTCGAAACCATCGGGAAGACCGTCCTTACCGACAGTAAGCGTTTGGCCGTCCATACCGGAGCCGCTGTCTGAACCGCCTGTCTTTACAAGTACCTGATTCCCGCGAATAACCGCGTCTACAGGTACGGAAAGGGCGTCGGTCACGGACTCGACGATAATCTCGGCGTTGACGTTCATGCCGGGGAGAAGTCCCTCGGTGTCATCGATTCTTATAGTGACCGGATAGGCCGTTACGCCGTTTGACGTTGTTCCGCTGACGCTGACCTTCGTAACCGTTCCGGTGAAGGTCTTTCCCTCAACGGCATCTGCGGTTATGTATACCGACTGCCCGACCGAAACTTCACTAATGTCGAGCTCGTCCACGCTGAGGTCCATGGTCAGATATGACAGGTCGTAGATGGTGCACAGCGTCGCGTTGCTGCTTGTGGTTGAACCAAGCTTGTCTCCGGCCTTGTAATCCTTTTCAATGATCGTTCCGGCGATGGGGGACTTTATGGTATAATCCTCAAGAGCCTCTTTTTTGTTGTCCAGATTATTCTGCGCGTCCTCAAGGGAGAGCTTTGCGCTGGCAACGTTTTGCTCAATATCGTCGCTTTCAAGTTTGACGACCACGCTGTTTTTCTGTACGGAGTCGCCCTCGTCCGCAAGAATGGAAACAACGGTTCCCGAGGCCTTTGCCGTTATTGTTTGAGAACTTTTATAGGAAAATGAAGCGCTGCTGTTGCAGGCAATATCACCGACAGTAGCCGTGGCGGTGGTGGAATCGGTAATCCCGCCGGGATTTGCGACCTCGATGGTAACATATTTTACGAGCATGTTTCCGGTAAGGACCTGCTCTGTGTTGCTGATTTTCGAAATTGTTCCGCTCAGAGTTTCAAAGGTGCTGTCCAGAGTGACGCTCGCGACTTCACCTAGATAGAAGGAGTCCACATCGGCAGAGTTGAAGGGCACCATCAGGGTCATTGTGGTGCTGTTGCGGACTGTGCCGATTTGAGAACCGTTCTGCACGCTGTCACCAACCTCGACATTAAGCTCCGTTATCGTGCCAGCGGCCGGAGACTTGACGCTGAGATTTGAAAGAGTTTCGGTGACATTGGTATAGCTTAGCTGGCTCTTCTCAAGACTCAGCTCAGCGCTTTTAATGGAGGTTTCGGCGTCCGCGGTATCAATCTGATACAGGATGTCCCCCTCCGCGACGGTATCGCCCTCCTCAAAATCGGCGCTCAGTATCTCGCCGGAGGCAAGCGACGTTACATCATAGGAATCGGCGGGCTGGAGGGTTCCGCTTCCGCTCAGGGTCACCGAAATCTCTCTTTTTTCTACTGTCGAAGTCGTATATGTAGCATTAAAGTTGCCGGAGCTCTTTGATGAGCTAATCATTTTCTGACCAACTATGACTGCTAGTATAACAATTACGGCACAGGCAGAAATTATTATCGCTTTTTTCCTTTTTGGTTTCTTTCCGGGGGCAGAGTCAAGATCGGAAGGGGCTTCGGAGCCTTTAATATCAGGCTTTTTTATGAGCTGTCTAATCCTACCGAGAAGCCTGTTGTCACCTATCTTTTTCCGGTTATTGCTTAAAAGCTTCATTAAATACATCTTCCAATCAGCAATTTTTTCTATATTTTACTAAACTCGGATACTATTCCGATTACCTTAATTGTACTTAAAAAGGGAGAAATACGGGGATTGCCACCGCCTAAAAAATATCGGGAGCCTCGGCGCTAATGATGCCGTTTTCGAGCTACGGTTACTGTTCTTGCAGACATAGGTGCCTTTTTTGACTGAATTATATTATATAACGGCTGTTCGGATTTTACCAGTGAACTGTTTGTTAAATCTTGCGGTTTATTAAAACTCAGTACGGGAGGCAGTCAGTTTCTACCTCCCGTACTGAGTTCTATGTCTTTTTTTTTATGCTGCCGGAAACTGCCCCGGAAAAATAGGGTTCTAGCAGAACAAAGGCCTCGGTCAGTTCACCCAGGCTGAACATGTTTTCTTTAAGCATCGTGCTCATGCAGGCTTTTGCCGTTTTGCCCATGACTTTCTGGCACTCGATTAAAAGAGCGTATCTATCGTATTCCTGCGGACTTACATTTGGTTTCCGCAGCAGCTCCTCAGTATAGTTTTTCTGAACATCTATTGAATTGACATATTCCACAGCCCATCCTATCAGGGAGTTTCCCTCAAACAAAGCCAAATTTCATCAGACTCCTTTCTCCTGAGCGTCATTGTTGGTCTGAATAAAATTATTAACGCTTATCCTCTTTTATAACCAAAAATTGAAGCAGAACTGGAGAGGAAAAACAAGTGGTTTGTTCGGGGAGGAACATGTAGGGAAGCTGCGGCATATAATATTAGAATGATGGGTAATTTCGGCAAAAGACGAGGCACGGGCAGAGACTTCAGACCGACGGCTTAATAGGAGGTAACTAATGAGCATTTTTCTGACAGTTCTGAAACCTTTATGTGTTTTGATACCCCCCGCCATTATGGCGACGTTTTTCTCACAGGGAGCCTACGCCGTCAAAGCCTGGACGCAGAGGCAGACGACCGCGCATGAGATAGCAGAGCTTGCAAGGTCGCTAGACCTGCCTGAAGATAACCCCATCATAGTTGAAGCGGGACGAATATGGTTCGAGGATTATTCGGCGGACGCCGATAATCAGCCGCATGAACCAATGTATACAGATGAGGACGCGGTAACAATAGCCAAAATAATGCTTACCGAATGCGGAGGGATCGAAAGCGACATGGAAAAGGCCTGCATCGCGTGGACGGTGCTTAACCGTGTCGACGCGGGCTACGGCGACACGATTGCGGCTGTCGCCACCGCGCCCGCGCAGTTCGGATACAAGGCCGATACGCCTGTAAGGGACGATCTGCTTCAGCTTAGCTACGACGTGCTCAGCCGATGGGTGAGAGAAAAAAGCGGAGAAGAGGATGTTGGCAGAGTTCTGCCTGAGGACTATTTGTGGTACAGCGGCGACGGCATACATAATTATTTCCGCAATGCGTATGCGGGCGGCACGCGATGGAATTACAGTCTGAGCAGTCCTTACGAAAGCTAGATGTGGAAGCCCATTCATGTGCTTTCAGCTTGCTCACAGATTTCAATGAATGATTTAATCATAGGTGAAAGATATTTGTTGCGATGCCAAACAATATTGTTTTCACGCTCAAGATTAGCATCGGCAATGTCTCGCGCGCAGACATTGCCTCTTTTTATATCCTCCTCAACCAGTTTCTGCGGCAGCAGAGAGATACCCAATCCGCAATGGACTGCCTTTATGATAGCCTGTGTGCTAATGCTTATAGTGGAGGGCCGCAATGAAAGACCTTTGGCGGAAAAAACATTCTCCAGGAAAGTTCGGCCTGCACTACCTTTCTCACGCATCAGCAGGTCATAATGCAGCAGGTCGGATAAATACACACTATCCTGCTGCATAAGGACGTGTGATGGCGGTGTAATCAGAAGTAGCTTGTCGCGGGAGAACACCTTGAAACGCAAATCGGGGTCGTCCACAGCGCCCTCTATTAATGCAATATCCAGCGCGTTCTCCATTAGCGCTGTTTGAAGGGCTTCGCCGTTCAGCACCATCATTTCTACATGTGCGTGCGGATACTGCTCCTTGAAACGTACTACAAATTCCGGCAGGAAATGGTTTCCTATTGTGATGCTTGCGCCTACCCGTAAAATGCCGAAGTGGTCCCAGTTATACAGGCCTTTTTCAAGATCGTCAAAGGAACCTACAATGTGCAGCGCCTGCTGATACAGCATTTTTCCCGTTTCCGTAACAGACAGGCGGCGATTGATGCGTTCAAACAAGCGCACACCATAATAGTTCTCAATTTCCTGAATAGCGCGAGTGACGGCGGGCTGTGTCATGTGTAAAAGCTCCGCAGCCTTTGTAACATTCTGCGACTGATAAACCTCTATGAAAATTCTCATATGCCGGACTGTCATGGCGTTCTCCTATATATATCAATATATACATTATTACAATAAAATAATAGCATTTTTATTATTCTTTTACAAGTGCTACAATGGAAACAACAAGAAATGAGGAATAGTTATATGGAACTGGAAACAAAGCGCGAGAGCAAGATTCACTTGTTGTTTACCCTGTTTATCAGCACAATTTATATCAGTGCCTTTACTTTTGGCGGAGGATTTGTAATTATAACATTCATGAAACGTAAATTTGTGGATGAATTGCATTGGATTGATGAAAACGAAATGCTGGATCTGGCGGCCCTCGCTCAATCATCTCCTGGCGCGATTGCGGTAAATGCCGCCATTCTGGTTGGATGGCGTGTTTGCGGGCTGGCGGGGATGTTTGTAGCGGTGCTCGGTACGATTCTCCCTCCGATGCTGATTCTTTCGGTAATTTCTTTTTTCTATGCGGCTTTCGCCAGCAATAGATATGTAAGCTTTGTATTAAAAGGGATGCAGGCGGGTGTGGCCGCCGTAATCTTTGACGTTGTCTGCGACCTAGGCGGAAATGTCATAAAAGAAAAGAGCATTCAGAGTATCGCAATAATGATCATCGCTTTTTCCGTCACATTTTTCTTAAAAATAAACGTAATTTACATCATAATTGCTACGGCTCTGATAGGCGTTGCTAAAGTTGTGGCGTTGAGGATAAGGAGCGGCAAGATATGATATATTTACAATTGTTCATAAGCTTTTTACAGATCGGGCTGTTCAGCGTTGGCGGTGGGTATGCGGCGATGCCGTTGATTCAAAGCATGGCTGTGACGCACTATGGATGGCTGAGCATGAGCGAGTTCACCGATCTGATTACAATAGCAGAAATGACGCCGGGGCCGATAGCAATCAATTCGGCTACCTTTGTCGGGATTCGCATTGCAGGAATTCCCGGCGCGATTGTTTCCACCTTAGGCTGTATCTTTCCATCGATTTTTATTGTATCATTGCTTGCGCACCTGTATTATAAATATAAAAGCGGGACTGCCCTGCAAACCATATTAAGTTGTTTGCGTCCTACAGTGGTAGCCCTCATTGCATCAGCGGGGATTTCAATACTCAATACAGTGATCTTCGCATCCGATGCGCCGCAGCTTGAGAATTTCAACTGGCTCGGGGCAGGCATATTCGCAATAGCGTTTTTTGTCCTGAGAAGGTTCAAATTAAATCCAATTCTTGTGATGTCTTGCTGCGGTGTCGTGGGACTGCTCTTTAACATCGTCACAGGAGGATTGCTGATATGAACTGGTCGGTTTCAAAAGGTCTGTTTAAAAGCACTTTACATGGTACGACCCCTGCTATGGGGCTATCGATTTATCATAAGGGACGTTCATACTTCATTGTAGATGACAGCAGGAAGACGGTGTTCACCGTTACCGCGCAAAGTGATTACCAATACATAATCGAGGGTGATGGCGGCAAGAGCGGGAAGGCCGAGCTCTTACTCGCCGGAAAAGCTCCTGTCTTCTTGCCTCCGAGGGCAGCATGGTTCAATGTTGAGTTGGGCAACAGTCGGTATAAATTGAAACAGTGCGAAAATCGGGACTTTATCGTTTGTTCTGAGGATGAAGAGATCGGATTATTAACAAACATGCTGCAAATTAAACCGCGGTTTTCATTGCCGGATAATGTGGGGGCTGTTTTGGCGGCACTTCTATATACGCTGGCCCTTATAATGCTGCATGAGGACGATGCCGAGGTGTTGTAATTAATGCGGTGCCGATAGCTCTAGAAAAAACGCGCGTCGAAACAGAGTAGTCCGCCGCGCATGTTTTTTTAGGGCTTTGAGGACAAAGGTACAGGACGCCTTGGCTGCGGTTGGCTTGACTTTGCTGGGGGAGAGTGGAAGAATGGAAAATGAGCCCAACCCAGAGGCTTTTTAATATACATTTTGCAGAATCAGCTATATAATAACATCATCCTTGACTTTGCATGGAGCTTTGCGGTAAAACACTTATAAAAGCCCGCGTCGGCAAATTTGTCTCATATATGAAGGCTGGTATTATGCAAACTGTGAGTTATTTTTTAGAGCATATTTCCTCGTTACATCCCGACTATACCTGCATTTTTGCAGCGTATAAGGACTTATCCGGACATGACCTAATGCAGTTATGTCAAAAAGGCTGCGCCTTGGAAACGGGAAGCGTCGCTGTCGCCCTGCAAGCAAACAGCATAGGCATACCATATGAAATGATTTTTTTCGATACAAACGGAAAAACACTTGAAGAATTGGCTGCTGTTTTTGGGAAATGCCGTTATGTACTTTCTTCTGTGGAAGAAATTGATGCTTTAAATTCAGCGGCAAAGGATTTAGTGCTTCCCGGTCGGTTGGAAACCATAGCTATCCGCGTTGTTCCGGAAGAAGAAAGTGCTTCGGAGAACGCTTTGGGTATCCCGGAAGCTCGGATTCCCGAACTGTCAGCAGTTTTGAGAAAGGCTGAACACATTGCTGTCAAGGGCGTTTTTGTTCGTCCCGCATCTTCGAAGAATGTATCGGCGGAGATGGTGAAAAGATATTTTAGCCTTGTAAAGGACTTCCGTTCATATCTGCCGTGTACGCTGTCATACTTCTGCTTCGAATCCTTGCTGAAAAGCTTACCCGGCATTGAGGGCAAGGCGCTTTCTGACTGTCTGGGAATGATCCGTTCTTTGAACGACACATCGCTGTACGCTCAGTTCCTAATAAGCTGAGAAATCCCGTCCGCCTGAAATTACAAAGCGGACGGGATTTCTCATATTTTTTTCAGATGCCTTTTTCAGTCATAAAGTCGTTCAAAAGATTAAGACAGACTGTTTTTCTGTATTCGGAGGAAACGCGTCCGCGTGTCAGAACCATCTTTTCGGAATAAGCGTTTAAAATATCAGTCTTAATTGCTTTTGCTTCCGAAAGAGTTTTTCCTGCAAGCATCGTCTCAAGCTCTTTAAAGCGCAGCACGGTATCGGCTACCGCTCCGAAAGCTGCCGCGAAGGACGAAATTCTGTCGCCGTCTATCCGTATCACACCGGCAAAGGATACGCGGGAAATGGCGAGAGCGTTCCTGCCGCCAATTTTTTTATAATAGTAATTTTCAAGCCCCGTCTTTGGCAGAAGTATTTCCGTTATCAGCTCGTCGCTTTGCAAGTCAAGCTTTTTGCGTCCCAAATAGAATTTATCTATGTCGACCACACGCATACCGCGCACGGAACTCAGGCAGAGCTTTGCGTCCGCAACAAAATCAATAAGAACCGAATCAGCTTTCGCAGAGCCGTTTCCTAAGTTTCCGGCAAAAGTCCCCGCGTTGCGAATTGCGGGAGCCGCGATGCGCGAAACAGCTTCCTTCATCAGCGGAGGAACAAGCGGCGATTCCAGCGCCTGAGTAAATGTGACTTCGCCGCCTATACGTATATGCTGATCGTCAGCTCTGATCTCCTTCAATTCGGGAATTTTACTCAGGAACAGGTAAGATACATCCGGTCGGTTTTCAACCATCAGATCTGTCCCGCCACCATAGGGGACAACGTCATGGTTCGCGCGAATTTCGAGCGCCTCCTTCAAGGAGCTGGGAGTAAATCCATTTACCATAATCCGTTTCCCTCCTTTGAAGCGATAAGAATTGCATTTACGATTGCATTGTAGCCGGTACAGCGGCACAGATTTCCCGAAATTCCATCGCGCACTTCGGCTTCCGTCGGATGTGGATTTTTTGCGAGGATTGACTCGGCCGCAAGCACCATGCCCGGAATGCAGAAACCGCACTGCACTGCTGAAACAGATGCGAACGCCTTATCAAGCACCGCAAATCTGGCTGTTTCCCTATAGCCTTCAAGCGTTACTATGCTGCTGCCCGCAGCAGCGCCCATGGCAACGCAGCAGGAATTGACCAGTATTCCGTCCAGAAGGACGGAGCACGCTCCGCACTCGCCTTCTTTGCAGCCGCATTTTACAGAGGTCATTCCGTATGTTTCGCGCAGTACGTCCAGCAAGCGATCAGTCGCGCTGCCGCAATAGCAAACCGTTTTGCCATTCAAGGTAAAAGTGATGTCGTTCATCTCTTTTCCTCCTTGCTCATGATTATCCTGATTGTATCCTCCGCCGTAAATGGCGCGTGATGCAGACTGTATTCATGTCCGAGCGCCTGCTCAACCGCCTCGACATATGCTCCGGGTGCGCCTACGAGCGGCAATTCTCCCGCTCCTTTTGCTCCGTAAGGCCCATTGGGGTATTTTTCAACGTGCATCATGCACTTGAGATTTGGGACATCGACTGCGGTCGGAATAAGATAATCCGAGAAGGAATTATTTCGTATGCGGCCCTTATTATCGTAGCCCATTGACTCTATGGACGCATAGCCAATACCCTGCAGGAAGCCCCCTTCCATTTGGCCGATAACAATATTCCAGTCCATCGGCGTTCCAACGTCAAAGGAGCCGTAAGCGCCGAGAATCTTTGAAATACCCGTATATGTATCTAATTCGACCTCGAGTGTACAGGCACCCCATGCATAGGTGGGATAAGCGTCGCCACGGAATTTATCAATGTAGAACGGGATTATAAAATCCGGCTCCTTGAAGCGCTCCTCCACAATCTGGTCTTCACCCTCAGCCCATACCCCACGGAGCTTAATTGCCGCGCGTCTAAGCAGCTCGCCGACAATCATCAGAGATCGTGATGCAACAGTCGGCCCGGAATCTGGAACGCGGGCGGTGTCGGGATGGCTGTAGTAAACCCTATCAAGCGGCAGATTCAGTTCGTGCGCAACAATTTTCGGGAAAGTTGTGCGTAGACCCTGCCCAATCTCGCCGTTTGAGGCTAGAATCTCCACCGAACCGTCTGGATACTTGTGCAGCTTGGCTACAGCCTTAATATGGTCGCGCTCGCCTGAGCCGGTGAAACCGGCGCCATGGAAATACAGGCTCATTCCGATGCCCTTTCTATAGCGTCCTGTCTGCGGCTTGGCATATTCCTTATGCTTCCTGCGAAAGTCGCAGGCCTTGTCAATCTCATCAATCATCTCTGGAAGCGGAACAGGGAAGTGATATATACCGGAGGTCGAGGTGGCGTCGCCCTGCTTTACAAGGTTCGCCTCCTTGAATTCCAAGGAATCGATCCCCAAATCCTTGGCTATGTGATCCATGATCATTTCCACCGCGAAGAAGGTCTGAGGAGCGCCAAAGCCGCGGTAGGCTCCGCTGGGGGTCGTGTTTGTCTTCATTGCTTTTCCGTGTACATGAAGATTCTCAACGTTATATACCCCGTCGGCGCAGATGATGCCGCGCTGCAGAACAACTGCTGAAAGCGTGGTATAGGCCCCGGCATTGAATGTTACATCAATATCCATCGCCGTGACTTTCCCGTCTTTTACTGCGACTTTATAGACGCATAGGGAAGGGTGCCTTTTTGATGTAAATTCAAGGTCTTCGCGGCGGTCGAATACGCATCGTACCGGCTTGCCAATCTTTTTTGCGGCGACTGCCACCTGACAGCCGAGGATCGACGGGAACGCTTCCTTTCCTCCAAAGCCACCGCCTGTCACATCCTGAAGAATATGAACCTCATTTGGCTTACATCCGAGGGCGCGCATTATTGCACCATGAACGTAATATGCGCACTGCATCGAACCATGTACAAACATTCTTCCGTCTGTCTCCGGCACCGCCATCATACCCTGTGTTTCAAGATATGCCTGCTCCTGATAGCCTGTCGAGAATTCCTCTTCATAGACCTTGTCCGCTTCCGCGAAGGCCTTGGCGATATCACCTTTTTCATATTCGTAATTGAAGAACACGGTTTCTGATTTTCTAATGTCCAGAACAGGCTCAAGCTCCTCGTATTGCACTTCAATGCCACCGAGGATTTTATCGCATACAGTTCCGTCGGGACCGCAGACCATGCCTATAGGTTCACCGATGTACTCAACGGTTTCACGTGCGTAAACAGGCGTGTCGTCCATAACGATGTTGACGTTATTGTCGCCCTGAACATCATTTCTGTCGATATAATAGTATCCTTCGGGTAGCTTCGGCACATTTACATTTAATATTTTTGCTCTGGCGAGCTTTGAGCGGAGCATTTTGCCGGTCAGGACGCCTTCGCTGCTGTAGTCTCCGACGTAGGTCGATTTGCCGGACATTTTGTCTGCGTGGTCTTTTTTTACCACGGATTGCGAAATTTTTTCCATCCGTTTCCCTCCAGTATTTAAAATTTGATGGTTTCCGATTGATAACGGCTGATGCAGCGAAGGTATTGCTCGAATGTATCGATATCTGTCCAACAGCCTACGTCGTCGACCGGGACGGTAATGATCTTGTCCTCGTGATATTTCCACATATCACGCAAGCCGCCGGGTCCTTGATAGCTAAGGATATCTGGAATTAGCATACTGCTAATAAGCGGCGGATGCTTTCGCTGGCCGGATAGGGCCGGAAAAACGATAGCGGCCCCTGTTTCAGACATTGCCTGAAACACCGCGAGATATGTCTCCTTCCGGATAATCGGCATATCTCCCGGAAGCATAAAGAAAGCGCCGCATTCAGGCATTGCCTCCAGTCCGATTTTGATTGATGCCAGCATATCAGTCGACTCAAAATCCGGATTCCTTGTGGAGATAACAGTTTCTCCGAGATAACGGCCATGTATAACCATTTCCAGTTCCTGCGCCCTGTAACCTGTCACGACGACCACCCGCTCAACGCCGGATAAAAGCATTGAGTCGATTGAGTTTTCTATTACCGTTTTTCCGCACAGAGGCATAAGGGGCTTGAAATCGCCCATTCTCGAGGAAAGACCGGCCGACAGAATCAGTCCGTTAACTTTCATCGGTATCAATCCCTTGCTTTCTTATAATATGTGTCGCTTAGAGGCAGACTCTGACGGAATTTTCCGTCCAGACGGTAATAAGCGTGGGCGCAGGCAGGAGCGGTCGGAATCATGCAAAGCTCGCCGCAGCCCTTCGCGCCAAGCGAATATGGCAGTTTGTTCTCTTCCTTCGGCTCACAGAGAATGACATCAAGCTCCGGTGCGCTGGTTGCCCGCATGAAGCCTATCGTTCCAAACTTACTCCGCGGATAGCCATCGATGCACTTAAACTCCTCCGTAACTCCATAACCGATGCCCATTACCATTCCGCCTTCGATCTGCCCTTCGACAGAAAGAATATTGACAGGTGTACCGACGTCGAAGGCGGAAACAGCCTTAGTAATTTTGCCTGCCTCGTCAAGGATGATTACCTGCGCTCCGTAAGAGTAAGAGATATGGCTTACCGGATTTTCCTTGATTGCGCCGAGCGGGTCGGTTATAGCTGAGAATTCACCGTAAAACTCTTTTCCCTCAAGGTCGGCAATGGTTTTGCCCGTATCAAGAGCCAGCTTTAGTTTTTCGCCCGCGCGGCGCGCCGCCTCTCCGGTCATAACTGTCTGGCGGGAAGCGGTCGATGTTCCCGAATTTGGCGTGCGCACGGTATCTGCGGTTTCATGTACGAAAAGCTTCGGGTCAAGACCAGTCACGTGACATATTTCCGTAAGCGCCATCTGTCCGATTCCCTGACCCATGCAGGATGCGGATGTGCGGATGTGAATTTTTCCGCTTTCTATAGAAAGAAGCACTCGGCCTATATCCTGTTTGCCCATGCCGGTACCGGAATTCTTAAAGCCGCAGGCGATTCCGGCGTAGGGATTGGCATAATAAGTATCCTTCACAGCCTCCAGACACGCCACCATGTTCGTGTTGGGGTCGGCTGTCTGTCCGTTAGGAAGCACCTGACCAGGACGAATAGCGTTGCGGTAGCGGAATTCCCATGGGTCTATACCCGCCATCTCTGCAAGAAGATTGATGTTCATTTCAGTCGCAAAGCAGCTTTGGCTGACGCCGAAGCCCCGGAACGCACCGGAAACGACATTGTTCGTATAAACAGACATTCCGAAAATATCAATATTCTGATAGTTATACGGTCCCGCGGCGTGAGTGCATGCTCTGTGCAGAACGGGGCCGCCGAGCGATGCATACGCACCCGTATCGGCAATGATTACGCCCTTCATAGCCGTCAGATGACCGTTTTCGTCGCAAGCGGTGGTAAATTCCATTTCCATCGGATGGCGCTTTACATGGTAATCCAGGCTCTCCTGACGGCTGTATTTGACCTTTACCGGCTGTTTAGTGTACCATGCCATAAGCGCCGCGTACTGCTGAACGGACATATCCTCCTTGCCGCCAAACCCACCGCCAACAAGAGAAGCTCTGGCACGTACCTTTTCAGCAGGCAGCTGAAGCATTTGGGAGCATTCGCGCTGAACGTCGTAAACGGATTGGCTGGTTGTATAAATGAGTATTCCATCCTCACCCTCAGGTACGGCGACCGCGCACTAAGGTTCCATGAAGCCATGCTCCTGCCATGAGGTCTTATATTTCCTCGTCACGACGTAGTTGGAGTTGTTGATAGCTTCATCGGCATTTCCACGCACAAGGTTTGCGCGGCTCATGATGTTTCCGTCCTCATGGATGAGCGGGGAGTCTCCCTTAAGCGCCTCATAAGGGCTTATGACGGGCGTAAGCTCCGTATAATCCACATTTACCAGCGCGCATATTTCTTCAAGCGATTCCTTTTTGTTCGAGGCTACAACAGCGAGAGCGTTTCCGACGTATTTTGTGACGTCTCCTTCGCCGAGAATAACATCCCAATCCTGCTTGATGTGACCGATTTTATTGCAGGGCACATCTTTTTTCAGCAGTATTTCGATACAGTCGGGGTGCTCGATAGCCTTCGAAACGTCAATTTTATCGATTCGCGCTCTCGGATATTTGGAGTAAACACATTTTGCATATAGCATTCCGGGCATATTTATGTCATCAGCAAAAATGCCGGTGCCGGTTACCTTCTCCTGCGCGTCGATACGCTTTGCGCGTTCATTCATTTGTAATGTTGCCGGATCCTCCGGGATTTCTCTTTGCTCACGGAAGAATTCTGCGGACATTAAAATTGCGTCCTCAATTTTCTTGTATCCCGTGCAGCGGCACAGATTGCCGTGGATAGCTTTCTTGACATCCTCGCGCGTAGGGTTTAGATTGACATCCAGCAGGCTTTTTGCGGAGATTATCATTCCCGGAATACAAAAACCGCACTGCACAGCGCCGGCGGCGGAAAAACAGTGCTCATAGACTCTCATTTCATCCTGCGGGATTCCTTCAACCGTTACAACTTTTTTCCCAACCAAATTGCTGATTTTCTGGACGCACGCTTTTATCTTCTTTCCGTCAACAAGAACGGTGCAAGTCCCGCACGCGCCCTCGCTGCAGCCGTCCTTTGCTGCCGTTAGATGCAGATCATCGCGCAGATATGAAAGCAGCTTCTTATCGTGTGCAACTTCATAATCTTTTCCATTAATGTTTATCAGGTACATTTTTTCCTCCGCAGCATAGTTGTTATGATTTTAGAGTACCCATTATACTAATATTGTAAAAAGAACGGCGTATACTTTCAACTTGTTCGTCAAAAGTATACGCCGAAATGAGTTCTGTTAAGTTGTGCATTTAAACAAGGTTTGACTCTTCAAACAGACGCTCAAATTCAGACTGGGCATAACGAAGGACATTTTCTTCGAATCTCTGATACGCAGTGATAAATACCTTGCCTTTCTCTGTAAGCTGGGTATTCCCGCCTCGGCTTCCGCCCTGCTGCCTCTCAACTATAGCATAGCCAAGTTCCCGCTCCAGATTATTGAGGATGTTCCATGCTTTTGCGTTTGACAGCGCCATAGCATTGCAAGCTTTTTTGACAGTACCGCTGTCGCCGATCAAATATAATAAGAGCTTTGCCCTCGAGTCAAAGAAGGCCCTCTCCTTCTCAATTGAAACCCTGACAAACGAATTGAGTATCGATCTGTTGTGTTCGGCAAGTCTTGCCTGAAGCTGCTCTTCATTGTGAATGCTCAAGGTAATTCCAATATCGTCGACCTTCACCCACTGGCGCTCTTCCTTGAAATTACTGATCGCACCTCTCAGCCCATTATTTCCGCAATAAGAAAGCACCCGGTCTACAACATCGTTGCGGATTACGATAGGATGTCCGCCCTTGCCGCAGTATGATGGTGTTGCGACTTTCGCATCACTGCTTATCAGTTTTTTCAGTGTGCTGGGCGTAAACATCGGTACATTGACGGGTGTAAACACAATTTTGTCGCACTTGTCTTTTAAGTAGCGCAAACCGATTTTCGCCGAGTCGATCAGCTCCGGATTTTCACAATTGTCATTGTGAATAAATATCAGACCAAAGGGCGAAAGCTGATCTTTCACCGCCTCCTCATCTGCGCCGGTGATAATCACGATAGGGAAGATTCCTGCCTGCTGATAGGTGATGACGATCCGTCTGATAATTGGTATATTACCAACCTGAAGAAGCGGAAAGGCTTCTTTTTTGCTTGCAGCTGCAATAATACCTCCGATCTGACTGATGCGCATTATGAATTCACCCCTTTCGCTATTCTCACCAAAGTATATCGGTTAAATAATACGAGTTCAAGTGCTTTCTAAAAATAAGATATTTAGTGTTTTTAAGGATTTTATGACAGGAGGACCTCGTCGGTCTCCTCCTGTGCTCCGGCAATTTCCGCGAATTTTTGCAGAAGGTCGGTCTTTGTAAGTTTTTTCTTTTCCTCACCGGAAATATCGAGAATAATTTTTCCCGAGTTCATCATGATGAGCCGGTTGCCGTGACGGATCGCGTCGGACATGTTATGAGTTATCATCATTGTCGTGAGATTGTTCTCGGAGACTATTCTTTCCGAAAGCTCCAGAACCTTTTCCGCCGTCGCGGGGTCGAGCGCCGCCGTATGCTCATCGAGAAGCAGGAGTTCCGGCTTCTGAAGGGCAGCCATCAGCAGAGTCAGCGCCTGGCGCTGGCCGCCGGAGAGAAGTCCGACATTTACGGTCATGCGGTCTTCAAGTCCCAGCCCAAGCGTTTTCAGCTCTTCACGGTAACGTTCGCGCTCTGCTTTGGTAACGCCCCAGCGTAGATTACGCTTCCGACCGCGCCGAAGCGCAAGAGCAAGGTTCTCTTCAATACCCATATTCGCCGCGGTACCCATCATCGGGTCCTGAAATACCCTGCCAATAAATTGCGCCCGCTTGTGCTCTGGCAGAGCGGTCACATTAAAGCCGCCAATAGAAATCGAGCCTTCATCGACCGGCCAGACGCCCGCTATCGCGTTCAGCATAGTCGATTTTCCCGCGCCGTTTCCGCCGATGACTGTGACGAAATCGCCCTTATCCAGGTGCAGTTCGATTCCGCAGAGAGCCTGCTTTTCGTTGATGGTTCCGAGATTAAAGGCCTTTTTGACACTGCACAATTCAAGCATTTTTCTGAACCCCTCTCTTGCCCGCCAGCTTAAATGAATTCTT
>JAYFQM010000107.1:0-17422 GCA_034927185.1 Oscillospiraceae bacterium
CAAAAGCGAGCGGACGGGGCGGCCCCGTCCGCTCGCTTACCGTCTATTCCTCTTGCCTGCTTTCGAGCAGCTCTCTGAAAGCCTCGACCCGGAGCTGAAGCTGGCCCTGCTGGCTCATCAGCACCTGGCGCTCCAGCGAAATGCTCGGTATCCCCTTTTCCTTGAAAAGGCTTTCAAGGACATAGGTTTCGACGTCCCACTTGCCGCAGTGCTGCATACGGACGATAATGACGCCGTCGACCTTGTACTCCCCGGCGGCAGCCAGTATGTAATCGTGTATATCGTCGCTCCCATCCATCATGCGCGGACAGGAGGAACGGGTAAGGTAGTATTTCGCAATTGAGCCGGCGACATCTTTTTCATCGTAGGGGAGTTCGTCATGCAGAAACCTCAGTCCGAAGCTGTTGAGGTCGGCGACGACCAAAAGCCCGCAGTCCTCGATTGCCTTGACATATTCGGGATCGTCGAGAGCGCTGCCTGCAAGCATGACGCGCGCCGAGAAGTCTGTAATCGGTTCGCGGCTTTTCAGATCGTCAAGCAGGTCTTTCAAGAATTCGATGTATTCTTCGATTGTCATCTGAGTTGCCGCAAGCGTGACCTTAAGCGTCTCCGCACCGCTTATAACCGGGTGCTCCGCCTTATGAAGGTCGTAAATCTGTTTTACGAGCCGCCTTGCTTCGTTATAGATGTCTACGCTTTTTTTGAGCTTTTCGTTGGTAATCTGATTCCCCGTGAACTTTTCAAGTTCCTCGCGCAGCTCGTCCAGCTCGCTGCTGAAATAGTCATACGATGCGGTGTTGACCATTTTTGGAGCAACGACCTCGTATAGGAACTGGGACTTGCTTTCGCGGGTCGTGATAATTTTCCAGTTTGTAATAACGCTTGAGGACTCTCCACAGCCGTTCGAGGTCACGAGTCCGTCCAGCTCATAGGTGCCGTCGATGAGGTACTGAAGAATTGAAGATAAAAAGCCGCAGTGATCATCACCCACGCAGGCGGCGCCTTCCGCGCAGCTTTTGCAGCCGGTCGATCTCAGCCTCACGGGCAGGACGCCCGCAGCGTGCAGCATTTCAAATGGTGCGTGACAGCAGACGATGCCGAGAGCCTTTTTGCCGGAGGCCCGCCATTCCTTAATTCTGCTGGTGCTTAGTTCGCCGCTTAACTGTTCAAGTTTATCCATACTAATCTCCTGAAAAAGGTGCCGACATGTAGCTGCGGCACCTTAATTTTCTCATTCTAATTATTTCGTACCGAAAATTCTGTCGCCCGCGTCGCCCAGGCCCGGAACGATATAGCCGTGCTCGTTGAGATGCGAGTCCATCGCCGCGACGAAGATGTCGACGTCAGGATGCTCATCCTGCACCTTCTTGACACCCTCGGGAGCGCCTATAATGGACATGAGCTTGATGTGCTTGCAGCCGTATTCCTTCATAAAGCTGATGGCAGCCGTCGCGCTTCCGCCGGTTGCGAGCATGGGATCGACAATGATAACGTCGCGCTCGGCGATATCCTTAGGCATTTTGCAGTAATACTTGACGGGGAGAAGCGTTTCGGGATCGCGGTATAGCCCGATGTGCCCGACCTTTGCGTTGGGAACAAGAGTGAGCATGCCATCGACCATGCCGAGGCCCGCACGGAGAATTGGAACGACCGCGAGCTTCTTGCCGGAAATGCGCCTGACCTTAGCCCTTGCGACCGGGGTTTCGATTTCAACTTCCTCGAGCGGAAGGTCGCGCGTCGCCTCATAACACATAAGCGTCGCAATTTCGGAGACAAGCTCGCGAAATTCCTTAACGCTTGTGTCCTTCTCGCGCATGATGGATAGCTTATGCTGGATAAGCGGATGATCGAAAACGGTTACTTTACTCATATGAATCTCCCTTTATTTTATCTGCGAAACTATTATTAGCCGAAAACCCTCTCCTGACGCTCACGCTCGGCCTGACTCAAACGCAGGTATACCGGCAGCAGCTCATGAACGGACTGCTGTGTTTCACCTTCGGCCGCCATGCAGACTCCCCATGCGGATTGATACCGAATATGCTCCGGCGCAAGATGCGCATCGACCTTCAAATTTTCCAAAGCATTATAACACATCAAGGCCCCGTCTCCAATAAGAAAGACGGATTTTTTTTCTTTTTCTATATCTTCCACTAATTTGCCTGTCCCTATTGCTCTATCCTCACAAAGACGAACGGGAATCCCTTGCCTAATGACAAAATTCGCGTTGTAGTATTGGCCGCGCCTTGCGTCCATGACACAGCAGATAAGGCTCTCCTCAGGGAAGGCGATTCCGTTATAAGCCATTGCCCCAAGAGTCGAAACACCGCAGACGGGTTTTTCCGCCGCCCACGCAAGACCTTTGACGGCTGAAACGCCTATTCGTATCCCGGTAAAAGATCCGGGGCCATGAGCAACGGCGATTAAATCTATATCGTCGAGCGTCAGCGAAAGGTTTTTTAGCATATCCTCCGCCATCGGGAGCAAAGTGCGGCTGTGTGTTAATCCGCTGTTCTGAAAATACTGCGAGACAAGTCCCGCTTCGTCGCAGACCGCGACCGAAGCCGATTTCGCGCTCGATTCAAAGCCCAATATACGCATTATCTGTCCTCCACAGTGATTTTCCGGTCGGTATCCGAGAGCTTTTCGACTGTGATCCTAGTCTCGGAGCCGTCAAAAGCATCGGACACGTTTTCACTCCACTCAACGACGCAGACGCCGCCGCGCGCAAGATAGTCTTCCCAGCCGATATCGAAGAGCTCATCAGAGCTTTTGAGACGGTACATATCGAAGTGAAACAGCTCAAGCTCTCCGCCGTATTCGTTTACAATCGTGAAGGTCGGACTCGTGACCCTGTCCTTCGAGCCCAGTCCGCGCGCCATGCCGCGCACGAAAGCGGTTTTGCCGGCGCCGAGGCCGCCGTAAAGCGCGACGACAGAGCCGGGACGAAGCGCTTTTGCCAGTGTCTGACCGGCAAGCTCGGTTTCTTCAACCGAATGTGTTATTATTTCCATAGTCATGTCCATAACGTTAAAGCTCCATGTTCGCGTATGCGTTGAGGTCGCTGCCCGCCCTTGTGCCTGCAAGATATTCATAGTAGCCCTGACAGCCGATCATCGCGCCGTTGTCCCCACAGAGAGAAAGGGGGGGGACGAAAAGCTCCGAGCCTTCCTTTTCAGCCGCCGCGCGGAAATCTTCCCGTATGCGGGAATTTGCGGCGACGCCGCCCGCAACTGCAATTTTTTTATATCCCAGCTCTCGGGCAAGCTGCATTGTCCGGGGAACGAGGCTTTCGCTCACGGCGCGGGAAAAGGAAGCGCAGAGAGACTCGCGGTCGAGCGTTTCACCCTTTTGCTCCGCGTTATGGACGAGGTTCACAACGGCTGTCTTGAGTCCGGAAAAGCTCATGTCGTAGGGATTCCCCTCGACATGGGAGCGGGGCAGGACGTACTTGGAGTCGTCGCCATTTTTCGAAAGCGCGTCGACATGCTTACCGCCGGGATAGGGCAGGCCCAGCACGCGGGCGGTCTTGTCAAAGCATTCCCCTGCCGCGTCGTCACGCGTAGCGCCGATTATTCTCATATCGGTGTAAGAGCGAACATCAACGAGCATGGTGTTTCCGCCCGAAATCGCAAGGCAGAGAAAAGGCGGCTCAAGCTGCGGAAAAGCGATGTAATTGGCCGCTATGTGCCCCTTGATGTGATGGACCGGAACAAGCGGTGTATTAAGCGCGTAAGCGACAGCTTTTGCAAAATTCACGCCGACGAGCACCGCGCCGATGAGCCCGGGAGCATAGGAAACTGCCACAGCGCCAAGCTCCTTTTTTGTGATTCCGGCGACGTTCAGCGCACGCTCAGAAAGCCGCGAGATGACCTCTACATGGGAGCGAGAGGCAATTTCCGGCACGACGCCTCCGTATACCGCGTGCAGATCCGCCTGAGAAAATATTTGGTCCGTTAGCACTTTCCTGCCGTTTTCGGTCACCGCCACCGCGGTTTCATCGCAGGTGCTCTCGATTGACATTATAAGCATTTAGTTTATTTCCTCTTTCTTCAGAAACAAAGTCATGAGGAGTGCGTCCTCCTTTGGCCTGTCGTAATAATTTCTGCGCCTGCCGACAATTTCAAAGCCGTGCTTTGTATATAGATATCTGGCGGCGTGGTTGCTTTCCCGCACCTCAAGCGTCATGAAGGCAAGAGTATGTTTCACCCTTTCGATTAGTTCGGCAATCAGAGCGTCCGCTACGCCGCATCGCCTGTATTCCGGCGCTACGGCGACGTTTGAGATATAGCCCTCGTCCAGAACAAACATGAGCCCGATGTAGCCCATCACCGCTCCGCTGTCATCAACAGCGGCAAGAAAGACGCAGTTGTCGGCACACATCTGTTTTTCCAGCGCGGAGCGGTGCCAGGGCAGGGAAAAGCAGGCGTTTTCGATTGCCTGTATCTCATCGAGGTGCGAGGGCAAAACGTCGGTGATTGTCATGTTTCCACCTCAAGTCGTTTATGTTCCTATTTTGCGTCGCTCCAGCTTTTGCCGACGTTTGCGTCGACGTCGAGCGGAACGCTGTAGTGGACGGCATTTTCCATCTCCTCGGTCAGAATGCGCTTGACGGCTTCGGCCTCGGCTTCGGGACATTCGGCAATCAGCTCATCGTGAATCTGCAAAATGAGCTTGCCCTCCAGCCCCTCGGCCTCCAGACGGCGGTGGACGTTCACCATCGCGAGCTTAATTATGTCGGCCGCGGTGCCCTGAATAGGCGTGTTGAGCGCGACTCGCTCGCCGAAGGAGCGGATGTTGAAGTTTGACGATTTCAGCTCCGGCAGGGGTCGCCTTCTCCCGAAAAGGGTCGAGACATAGCCGTCGGCCTTCGCTTTTTTCTTGATGCTTTCCATATATTCGCGTACACCGCTGTATTTTTCAAGGTAGGTTTCGATGTAGGCTTTGGCCTCATTCTGGTAAACGCCGATGTCCTGTGCGAGAGAGAACGCCGAAATTCCGTATACGATGCCGAAATTAACCGCCTTCGCACGAGAGCGCTGCAGCTTTGTAACCTCGGAAAGCGGTACGCCGAAAACCTGTGAGGCGGTCACGGCGTGGATATCCTCGCCGTCTCTGAAGGCTTTCTTCATCGTCTCGTCGCCGCTTATATGGGCTAGCAGCCTAAGCTCAATCTGGCTGTAATCCGCGTCCACCAGCACGTTTCCGCGGGACGCAACGAACATTTTCCGAAGCTCCGCTCCCAGCTCCGTACGCACGGGGATGTTTTGTAGGTTAGGTTCTGTGGAGGAGAGTCTGCCAGTGGCGGTAACGGTCATCTGAAAGCTGGTATGGATGCGCCCGTCGGGGCCAATGACCTTGATGAGCCCGTCGCAGTAGGTGGATTTGAGCTTGGTAAGCTGACGGTATTCGGATATTTTATCTATGATTTCATGTTTACCGCGGAGAGAGTCCAGCACATCCGCGTTGGTCGACCAGCCTGTCTTGGTCTTTTTACCGTAGGGCAGCATGAGCTTTTCGAAGAGTATTTCGCCGAGCTGCTTCGGGGAATTAATGTTGAATTCCTCTCCCGCAAGTGCCCAGATGTCCTTTTGAAGAGCGTCGATACCGACAGAAAGCTGCTTGCCGAAGTCAAAAAGTGCCTGTTTGTCAACAGCAAAACCAACCCGTTCCATATGCGCTATGACCTCGCAGAGCGGAAGCTCGATTTTTTCAAGCAGCTCTGACATATCCTCGGCTTCAAGCCGCGCTTTCAAAACCGGGCATAGTGAAAAAACGGCATGGCTTCCGTGCAGCGGCTCGCCAAGATATTTCACCGACAGCTTCTCCGGCTCATAGCCTGACTCTGTAGGGTCAAGCAGATAGGCCGCGAGCGCGGTGTCGAAGCTGAATCCCCCGCAATCGAGGTTTTCCGACAGAAGGCGACTCATAAAATCCTTGTTATTGTGGGAAACCTTGTTAACTTGTTGAGAAAACAGCTCTTTTAAAAAGCCGTTGTATTTGTCGCCGAGATTTGCCCAACGAAGTATAAAAACGGCGTTTCCGTCGCAGATTTCAAGAGCGTCAAACCCATCGTCGAGCGGCAGAACGGCGACGAAGGGACATTTTTTTATGCTTTGAGAAAGCTCTCTGAGCGCTTCACCGTCGAGAACATCGATAATTGGGAGGGAAGCGGGCTTGAAAACCTCCGTACCGTCCGCTCTTTCGGCCATACCCCATTTTTCAATGAGCGAATTAAAGCCGAGACGCCTGAAGATGTCGTAGCCGCCGCCGAAGCTGCCCGAAAAAGAGCAGTTTTCCGGTGAAAAGGCAATGGGCGCGTTAACATCGATTGTAGCGAGGGAGAAAGACATTTCCGCGTCTGATTTTCCGTTGGCGAGCTTGGCTCTAACGGTATCCTTGATTTCGAGAGTATCGAGCTCAGAGTAAATTTTATCTATCGTACCATAGGCGCGTACGAGCTCGGTCGCAGTCTTTTCGCCGATACCCTTTACGCCGGGTATATTATCGCTCGAGTCGCCCATCAGCGCCTTGAGATCGACTATCTTTTTAGGCTCGAAGCCGTATTCTTCGAAAAACACCTCGGGGGTATAGTCCGTTGTTTCAGTTTTTCCCATGCGGCTCTTTATGTGCCGCACATGGGTGCTGTCGGTAATGAGCTGAAAGCTGTCCTTGTCGCCGGTTACAACGACGCAGTCCCAGCCCTTTTCGGAGCAGACTCGGCTGACGGTGCCGATAAGGTCGTCAGCTTCGAAACCCTCCAGCTCAAGGCGCTTTATACCCAGAGCGTCCAGTACCTCCTTGAGTATCGGGATCTGGGCCGCAAGCTCCTCAGGCATAGCCTTACGCTGAGCCTTGTAACTTTCATATTGCAGATGGCGGAAGGTCGGAGCCTTCAGGTCAAATGCGACACAGACGGCCTGAGGCTTTTCCTCATCCAGGAGTTTGTGCAGAACGGTCAGAAAGCCGTATATTCCGTTTGTGGGCGTGCCGTCCGGCGCGTTGAGCATACGGATTCCGTAAAAGGTGCGGTTTACTATACTGTTGCCGTCGAGTATCATCAATTTCATTTACGGTTTTACCTTCATCCTTCCCCGCGAAGCTTTATAAGCCTGTCGCGCAGTTCCGCCGCATATTCGAATTCGAGCATCTTCGCCGCGTCCTTCATCTGCTTTTCCAGCTTTTCGATAAGCAGGCGCTTTTCCGAAGCGGTCAGCCTGACGCCCGTTTTGCTCTTTTCGTCCTCCTCCGGCGCTCCTGAAATTTCCAGCAGGCCGCGGACGGATTTGACTATCGTTCTGGGAACTATGCCATGGTCCTCGTTATAGGCTTTCTGCTTTGCGCGGCGGCGGTTCGTTTCGTCGATAGCCGCTTTCATGGACGGTGTCATCTTGTCGGCGTACATGACGACAAGACCGCCCGAATTACGCGCTGCCCGGCCTATCGTCTGGATAAGGCTCGTTTCACTGCGCAGAAAGCCTTCCTTGTCCGCGTCCAGTATCGCGACAAGAGAAACCTCAGGAAGGTCAAGCCCCTCACGCAGGAGGTTTATGCCGATGAGAGCGTCGAATTCGCCGAGACGCAGGTCGCGGATTATTTCCATACGCTCGATGGTGTTGATGTCGTGATGCATATAGCGGCACCTGATGCCCGCACCGCCAAGATAAGCCGTCAGATCCTCCGCCATTTTTTTGGTCAGCGTCGTAACAAGAGTCCTCTCGTGTGCCGCAACGCGCGTATTTATCTCGCTTATGAGGTCGTCGATCTGGCCCTCGGAGGGGCGAACGGAAACTTCGGGGTCGAGAAGGCCCGTCGGCCTTATGATCTGCTCGGCGATCTGCGCCGAGCGCTCCCGCTCGTATTCCGCGGGTGTCGCGGAAACATAGACCGCCTGCTTAATGCGCTCCTGGAACTCATTGAATTTCAGCGGCCTGTTGTCAAAAGCCGAGGGCAGGCGGAAGCCGTATTCGACGAGGGTCTCTTTTCTCGCCCTGTCGCCGCGGTACATCGCGCGCACCTGAGGCAGAGTGACGTGGCTTTCGTCCACGAAAAGTATGAAATCCTTAGGGAAGTAGTCGAGAAGCGTCATAGGCGCCGACCCCACGGGCCTTCCGCTGATTATTCTCGAATAGTTTTCGATTCCCGAGCAGTAGCCGAGCTCCTGCATCATCTCGATATCGTAGTTCGTGCGCTGAGAGAGCCGCTGAGCCTCAAGCAACTTGCCGTTTTCCTCAAACCACTTGACCCGCTCGCCGCATTCCCGACGTATTTCCTTAATCGCCTCTGCCATTTTGTCCTTGGTCGTAACGTAGTGGGACGCGGGGTATATCGCGACATGCGAGAGCTTTCTCTTCGGCGTGCCGGTGACGACGTTTATCTCACTGATTCTCTCAATCTCGTTTCCGAAAAACTCGACGCGGATTGCAGTATCATATGAATACGCTGGATAGATCTCGACAGTGTCGCCGCGCACCCTGAACATATTCCGCTCAAAGGCTATGTCGTTACGTTCGTAGCGGATGTCAATAAGCTTTCTTAAAAGCTCGTCCCTGTCGCGTTCCTGACCCTGACGAAGGGAAATTACCATGCTCGCGTAGTCTATCGGGTCACCCAAGCCGTAAATGCATGAAACCGAAGATACGACAATGACGTCGCGCCGCTCGAAAAGAGAGGAGGTCGCGCTGTGACGAAGCCGCTCGATCTCGTCGTTTATGGAGCTGTCCTTTTCAATAAAGGTGTCCGTATGAGGGATGTAAGCTTCCGGCTGATAGTAGTCGTAATACGAAACAAAATACTCAACCGCATTGTCAGGAAAGAACTCCTTGAATTCAGCGCATAGCTGGGCGGCAAGAGTCTTATTGTGCGCGAGCACGAGCGTCGGTCTCTGGAGCTTTTCAATGACCTTCGCCATAGTGAAGGTTTTGCCGCTGCCGGTTACGCCGAGAAGGGTCTGGTCCTCAAAGCCCAGTTCGATTCCGCGGGCAAGGGCGTCGATAGCCTCCGGCTGGTCGCCTGAGGGGGTGTATTCGCTTACAACATGAAAATCGCCCATCGGTATCTCCTTGTGCGGTGCACGGTCAGTTATTATCTGTTAAATCAGATAATTATAGCATTAAGGCGGGCTGTTGGCAACCCGCCCAGATAATTATAACGCTTATGCGCGTATATTAGCCTATGCGTGCATAACCTTAATAAAATTGGTTGAACCGGAAACGCCGATCGGCACTCCGGCTGTCAGCACGACCATGTCCCCCAAAGAGAGAAGACCGGCGCCCACGACAACTTTCAGGCCCTTTTCAAATAGGTCATCTAGGTTCTTTTCATCTTTTACCATCAGGGGACTCACACCCCAGGACATGTTGAGCTGGCGGCAGGTCTGCTCGGAGGTGGCCCCGGCGATTATCCGGCAGGGGGGACGGAAGGCGGAGACCTCCTGCGCCGATCTTCCCGAAAGTGTGAAGGTGACGATTGCCTTCGCACCGAGGTCGATAGCCGAGGTACAGGCCGCGTGAGATATTGCGTGAGTCACGTTTCCGCCGCTGGAAAACTCCATTTTAGCGAAATTCGCGGAGTAGTCGATATCCGTCTCGGCCCTTTCCGCTATGCGAACCATAGTCCTGAGCGCCTCAACGGGGTATTTGCCCGCCGCTGTTTCGCCGGAGAGCATTATTGCGCTTGTACCGTCGTAGATCGCATTTGCAACATCTGTGGCCTCCGCTCTCGTAGGACGTGGGTAGTTCATCATAGATTCGAGCATCTGCGTCGCAGTTATGACGGGCTTGCCAAACCTGTATACCTTGCGTATTAGCCGCTTCTGAATTATGGGAACCTCCTCGAGGGGCAGTTCAGCGCCGAGATCGCCGCGCGCTATCATAACGCCGTCCGACGCTTCGAGAATATCGTCGAAATTCTGCAAGCCCTGCAGACACTCAATTTTGGCGATTATCTTGATCTTCTCTCCACCGTTCCAGTTGAGCAGCATACGTACCTCCTTGACATCGTCCGCGGTGCGCACGAAAGAGGCGGCAATGAAATCGAAGCCCTCATTTGCGGCGAATATGATATCGTCGTAGTCCTTCTTGCTGATAAACGGCATGGTGAGCACGACGCCGGGAACGTTAAGACCCTTGCGGTCAGATATCTGCCCGTCGTTTTCGACCGTGCAGGTAATTTCCGTACCGCTAACTTTTTTAACCAGCAGTGATATCTTAGCGTCGTCGAGGAGTATCCTGTCGCCCGGAGTTACGTCTCCGGGAAGGCCCTCGTAGTTGACATACGCGCGTTCGGAACTACCCATGCACTCTTTCGTTGTGAGAACGAAAGTGCTTCCGGTGGCAAGTGTTGCCTTTCCGCCCTCGAAAAGACCGAGCCGCAGTTCCGGGCCCTTAGTATCCATAAGGGCGGCAACGGGTTTTCCGAGCTCCTCACGCAGTGCTTTAAGAGTGTTGAGCCGCTTGAGCTGCTCCTCTTGGGTGCCGTGGGAAAAGTTGAAACGCGCGACATCCATTCCGCTCAAAATGAGCGTTCTGAGAATATTATCTTCGTCTGTCGCGGGTCCGAGAGTGCAGATTATTTTTGTTTTGCGCATATACAAACCTCCTATGAAATATAGCGGGGAATATAGTAATTGACCGGACATCATTACGTTTGATTTATCGTATTATACACCGGATAAGAAAAAAATCCACTAAAAAATTGGAAATTAATTTGTGGGCAGGCAGTTCCACCGTTATGAAGACGCAGCCTGCCCATTTTCGGTATAGCGGCGGATTCTGAAAGACATTTCAAGAAGAAAGCGAGTGCTGTCGTCGTCCAGGTCGATACTTGTCAGTTCGAAAATCCGCTTCAGCCTGTAGGCGAGCGAGTTGCGGTGTATGAAAAGCTTTTCGGAGCTCTGCTTGACGCTGCGGTCACAGGAAAGAAACGTTTCGAGAGTGCGCAGAAGCTCCGTGTTGTTTTCCGTGTCGTAGGCGAGGAGCCGGCCGAGTGCCGGGTGGCAAAAAGAGCCAAGTTTCTGCGGCTTTTCGACTGCGCCCAGCAAATCGAAAAAAGCGTAATCCGAGAACCGGCAGACCCGGGAGCCGAAGCAAAGGCGGCTCTCCAGTTCTAGAGCGCGGCGGGCTTGCGAATAGTAGGCGGCAAAGTCCTCAGCACGGGAAAACGCGCCGCTTAAGCCGATATCCAGGTCTTCGTCCTCCGCAAAGCCGACGAGAAGCCCGAGCTGCTCCGGCGAGGGACCCATTGTCTCGGCCAGAGGCAAAAGAGCGGCGATCCCGTTGTCGTGGTAAGTCAGCTGTGTTCCCGGCAGAAGGCCTTTCAGCCTTGACGCAATTTTTTCCTTTAGGTGCTTCTGACCGAGGTCGAGGGACTGGCTGATGCGTATCGCGCACATATACTTTGGGAAATCCAGTTTGGCTATATAGGGAGAGAGCTTTTCGGCGGGTGCGCCGATAACCATTTCATAGATAAGGCGCTGGTACTGGGTTGAGTCCGGAAGCAGATAGGGCGCGATTCTCGAAATTACATCTCCCGCGCACTCGGAGACGATGCGCAGCAGTTCAAAATGGAGCGGGGATACAGGGTTCTCGTTTTCGAGCATGATGACGAAGCCGATCATGCGCCCGCCCTGAAATATCTTGCTTGATAGTTTTCGGAGCGGAGAGGCATAGCAGGTCAAGACTATAGGCTCCGAGGTCTTGGGGGCATTTCTTACAATCTCCATATCGCTGACTGCGCTGATAAATTCGTAGCTGCAATAGCCCTGCCTGATATTCTGGGCCCAGAGGGGGTCATCGATCGGGTATATATTCGAATAGGACAGCACCTTGAAGTCGCGGTCGAGCAGGACGATGGAATTGCCGAGCCTTGAAGCCGCAAGGTTCGCAAAGGCCGTAACGCTCTTCGTCTGCGCGGCGCAGTCCATAAGCTCCGCATAAAGCCCTTTTCCGCGGGGCGCGCCGATAAGAGCTTTGGCAAGGTTGAAAAGGAAAAACAGGCGGCGCTCTTCCGTCAGCGCAAGATCGGTTCCGCTGTTTTCGAGGGCTTCCGTTTCCTTGGAAAGCACAAGCACGCAGTGGGCGGGGAGCTTTAAAGCGGTTATTTGTTCATAATAACCAACATAGAGCACGCCGTTTTGGAAAACATCCTGGACTCCATCCAGAAGGGCGGTGTCCGTTATGTCAGAAGAATCTGCTACGCCAACCGTTTTTACGGGAATTTTTGCTGAGATTAAAGCAAGAAGCTCACTGAAAAGCATAGTTTCACCCCCCGTGTATATTATAGTGCACCATGCACAAATCGGCAAGTTAATTCTGTGTCGCGGAGCCGTTTCTTTTTACCGGCAGCCTTTGTATAATTGAGTTGCTGAATTATTAACAATCAGCTCGGCGGAGAATTGTCACATGGCGGGAGGAATCCCGAAGTAATTACGAATATGGAGGTTTTGAAATGTACGAGAAAATGTTTTCCGAAGGCAAGATCGGCAGACTAACACTGAAAAACCGTCTGGTAATGTCACCGATGGGCATAGGCCTGGCTGAGCTTGACGGCAGTCCCTCAGACGAAATGATCGCTTTTTATGAGGCACGCGCCATCGGCGGAGCGGGACTTATAATACCCGAGATCACGCGCGTGAACGATGTGCACGGCGTCGGGCTTCTGCGCCAGCTCTCGGTCACGAAGGACAGGCATATAGCTCCGCTTGCAAGGCTAGCGGCTGCGGTGCACAAGCACGGAACGAAAATCTTCATCCAGCTCCACCACCCCGGACGCGAGACGGTTTCAGACCTAATCGGCGGAGCGCCCGTTGTTGCGCCGTCCGCCATTATGTGTAAAAAAACGCGGCAGGAGACACGCGCGCTCGAAAACTCCGAGGTCAAGGAGCTTGTCCGCCAGTTTATCGAGGGAGCGGTTCGCGTTAAGAAGGCAGGCTGCGACGGCGTGGAGCTGCACGCGGCTCACGGTTATCTTATCAATCAGTTTTTAAGCCCCTACACCAACAAACGCGAGGACGAATACGGTGGCAGCTTTGAAAACCGCCTGCGCTTCATAGCCGAGATTATTGCGGGCATACGCGAAAAATGTGGCGCCGATTTTCCGATAAGCGTGCGCCTTTCAGTCGAGGAATTTCTCGACAAGACCGGCGTGACCGAGGATTATATCCACATTCAGGACGGCGTCAGGATTGCAATGGCACTCGAAAAGCTCGGTATCGACGTTATAAACGTAAGCTGTGGCATATATGAGACGGGCAGCGTCTGCGTCGAGCCGATCTCCTTCCCGCAGGGCTGGCGGCGCGAGCTTATTAAGGCGGTCAAAGACCATGTGACCATTCCCGTCATCGGAAACTCGGCGTTCCGCGAGCCGGGTATTGCGGAAAAGTTCCTTGATGACGGCATTGAGGATTTCGTTGGCCTCGGCAGGGCGTGGCTCGCGGACGAGGCCTGGGGCCGCAAGGTTCTGGAGGGCCGCGAGAACGAGCTTTGCAAGTGCGTCTCCTGCATGCGCTGTTTCGAAAGCCTTGAGGAATATAGCCCTGCCGGACTGCCAGCGGAGTGCGCCGTCAATCCACGCTGCGCCCGTGAGCTGAAGTATGGCCTGCCTGTCCGCGACGCGGAAGGGCACAGCGCCGTCGTCGTCGGTGCGGGACCCGGAGGAATGAGCGCTGCTCTTACCCTTGCCGAACGCGGCGTCAGGGTCACCCTACTCGAAAGATCCTCTGCTCTTGGCGGACTTGTGAATCTTGCCAAGGAGCCGCCTCACAAGGGAAATATGAAGTGGCTTGCGGAATATTACCAAGACGCCTTCCGTCGACTGAGCGTCGATGTTCGCCTTAATACGGAGGCGACTCCGGAGCTGATCGACAGCCTCAAGCCCGATGCGGTTGTCGTCGCAACCGGCGGTTCGGCAATAGCGCCGGAACTCCCGGGCGTCCACGGAGGGAATGTGTTCAGTGTTGAGGATGTCCTGAGCGGAAAATCGGGGCTTGCCGCGAAAAACATCGTTCTTGTCGGTGCGGGCATGACCGGCATCGAGACTGCGGAATACCTTTGCGCCGCGGGAAACAAGGTGACTGTCGTGGACATGCTGGGCAAGATAGCGCCGGATGGCAACGCAACCATAGTAGCGGACGTCATGGGCAGGCTCAAGCAGTACAAAACCCAATTCATGCTCGAGCATACTCTCAAGGAGATAAAGGCGGACTCCGTTGTACTCGAGGAAAAGGCGAGTGGGGAACAGAAGACGGTTACGGCGGACGCAGTGGTGCTTTCACTTGGTATGCGTCCGAACAAGGAGCTTGCGGACGCGCTGAAAGCCAAGGGCTTCGCTACATACGTCATCGGTGACGCGGTCAAGGTCGGAAAGATCGCCCCTGCAACCCGCGGCGGCTTTGAAACCGGACGCAAGCTCTTCCTCAAACAGGCGAAGGCTCCAAGCTTCATCTCATCGATGGAGGATATGCAAAGGTTCTCAAAGACCTCTCTTATGGGTGATCAGGAGGGTATCTATATGGCGTTTATGACGGACCCTCTGGCCGTGCGTAGGCTAGTGCCGCGTCCTCTTCGGCCCTATCCGATGCCTATTGCGACGCTTTCGGTCTGCCATGTCAACAAGCCTTCCTTCGCGGACGAATACTATGAGGCCATACTTTCGATACTTGTTACTCACGATTTTGATTTGGGGCTTTATCCGGTTGCCCTTGTGCTCGGCGGCCCCGGCTCCGAGATGGCGACCTATTTCGGACGAGATATGGGCCATATGCCGAAGAAGCTCGGCGCCTGCTTCGATATGCGGCGCGACGGCGACACGGTTAGGGCGAAGGTGTCCCGCAGGGGTGTGGAGCTGATAAACGCAAAGCTCGATCTGGGTGAATACAACAGCCCTCTCACAGACGTTGTATACCAGTTCCCGAGAGCGGGTGAAAAGAGCGAGGGATCCGGCTTCTTCTTTGACTTCAGCTTTACCTCGGACGAGGAAGGCAAGCCGCATTTCGTAAACGGCGGTCTGTATCAGAACTTGTGCGAATATTCCTATAAGGCATGGGAGCCGGGCTTTGCGTCGCTCAGGCTGCAGTCCGGAAAGGATGACCCATGGGCTGAACTGCCGATAAGCACGATAATCGGCGGGGCCTACTGCAAAAACGACCTTTTGCTCAAGGGAATGAAGCTCGCGGAATCAGTTGAGGCCGAAAAAATATTCCCGTACCTGCTCACCGGAAGGTATGACCGCACCGGCTTCATGGAGACGGGAAGAATATGACGGTAAACAGAAAAGCTTAATCAGGAAACAAAAACCGGACTGCCGCGCGGCAGTCCGGTGTTTTTGACCAGGGAAGGGCAGCTGACGATTTTATAGTATATCTTTGCCGTCAGAAGATAGACGGCGCCGTAAATGAGAGCGAAAACGCCGACAGTCGCCAGTGTGCAGAAAGCGAAAAGCGAAACGTCCGTAAGGTTCATTACCAGGAGAAGCTTCGTTATCATTTTAAAGGCGAAAGCGATGTGCACCACCGCCATGCCGAGAGGCAGAAAGAATACGACCAGTACCTGACTGCGTATCGCCTTTCTGATTTCAGGCCGGCTCAGGCCGACCTTCTGCATGATTTCAAAGCGCTCTTTGTCGTCATAACCCTCAGAAAGCTGTTTGTAATAAATTATGAGCACCGTCGCCATAAGGAAAACGAGGCCAAGGAACAGACCGAGGAACAAAAATCCGCCGTTCATCGAATAGACGGACTGCTTGCCTGTTTCGTAACACGAAATGTGATAGCCGTCGCAGCTGCCCGAGGTTAAAGACGCGTTTTCAAACGCGTTTTTAATCGCGCCGCAGAAAGCGATTTTCTCTTCGGCTGTTCCAGAGAGGTCTAAGCCGTAATACCATTCGGGAGAAATGTCCGGCGAAGCAGCGGTGATCTCGGCGAAGTCGGCGTCCGAGACAATAATGGCAAAACGATATGGGATGATGGTTGCCGGCCTTGAGATCGCCGGAAAGCTGTTGAGCTCCCGAGTTATCGTATAGTCCCTGCCAAGCAGGGAAAAGCCTCCGTCAAGCTTTGTGCCGTCCGCATATACGAAAGCCTCTCCCACCCCTGATTCTCCGGGCTGACCGGTCATGCGCGCGTATTCCGAACAAGGTATAACATAGACATCGGCATTGTCGGTTTGATTTGTATAAGGATGTATGGCGTCACCGAAATTGCCGTTTTCCAGATCGGACGAAAAGGAGATAAAATACAGGTCCGTTATATTGCTCATATTAAGCCCGCTGTCAGCAACGCTTTTATCGACGGCTGCCCTGAGATCGTCGCGGGCGGAGCCTGTAGGATTGTATACAGTCGCTATCATATCGGTGGGGAAGGATGCTTTCAGCGCGTCCTCGGTTCCAAGATAGAGGCAGACCGTTCCGGAAACCATTACGAGCACCATTGTCGCGAGTATGCAGATGTTCGCAAGCCCGACGGCGTTCTGTTTCATTCGGTAAAGCATGCCTGAAACGGGAATGAAGTGCTTTGTTGTGTAGTAGTAGCCGGGACTGCCTCTCAGGCGCTTCAAAACGGCTATGCTGCTTGCTGTGAAGAGAAGGTAAGTACCGGCGATGACCAGAAGCACGGCGACAAAGAACAGTAATATAGCTTGCAGCGGATTGTCTGTGACGACGGCGATCCAGTAGCCTGCACCCAGCGCAAGGATTCCCAGTACTGCAAGGATCCACCTGGTCTTCGGCTCTTTTTCGCCGACATTGCCGCCGCGCAGCAGCTCGATTGGGTTGGAAAGCCTGATGCGTATGAGATTCGAAATCAGTATCAGCAGAAAGATTCCGCAGAACAGGCAGACGCTGTAAAAGATGCCCTTAATTGAAATTTCGAAGCCATAAGGTACGGAAAAAGCCACGAGCCTGCAGAGCACGAGAAGAGTGAGCTTTGAAAGAAGGATGCCCAGCGCGATACCGCCGGCGAGAGTTATCAGCGCGGTATAGAGAGTTTCAAAAAACAGAATCCCCGCGATATTGCCTTTTCCCATGCCGAGAATGTTATAAAGCCCGATTTCCTTCTGGCGGCGCTTCATCAAAAAGCTGTTGGTGTAGAACAGGAATATTACGGAAAAAATCGCAATCACAACGCAGCCGAGCCGCATTATGAAATAGAGCGCCTCATGCAGCCCCTCGGTCGCGGGATTATAAGCGAGGAAGCACATGATATAAAACATAGCCGCCGTAGCGACGCAGGTCAGGATAAAGGGCAGATAAAACTGTTTGTTGCGACGAATGTTCTGAAGGGCTAGCTTAGGATAAAAGACGGTTTTACGCATTTTTTTCACCGCCCGTTGCCATAGCAGTTAGCGTGTCGGAAATTACTCCGAACATCTCCTCGTTAGCTCTCTCTCCGCGATAAAGCTGATGAAAGATTTCACCGTCGCGCAGAAAA
>JAYFQM010000132.1:0-8525 GCA_034927185.1 Oscillospiraceae bacterium
TCTTCGATTGGACGATCATCATTATAGCGGAGAAATATTGTCAGTTTACCCAAGTATTCCTCGACAGTATGCGGGGACAGGCCACGCAGACGTACCTCATCGTAGGCTCTTTCATAGACTTCTTCATTTGTCATGGAATCAACTCCTTAAAAGTGATGGTTCCATTGTAAAGGATAAAGAGAAAACCTGCCGCATACGCAGCAGGTTCAGTAGAAGAAAAGGCTTTCAGTCACGTTGCCACCGCGCCAGCGGTTTAGTGCTATAGCAATTATATGAAGTTCGTTTAGTGCTAGTGTACTTGCTTCTGCGAATGTTTTGCCAGGGTTGTACACATTCGCTTAAATCTTGACGAGAAATAAATATGCAATTTGGAGGACATTCATGAAGGCTTCATGCGAAAGAATGGATTACATTGTCGAGTATTTATCCACATACGAAAACAAAATTAAAGCAGCAAACAAATTGGGACTATTTGATGCTGCTAAAATGTTTGAACTATTTGCGCAAAATGTAAGTGCCTTGTGGTTTGGGCAACCATTTACTAATCTAAATGCCGAGGTCTCTAATTATCCATATGTAGATTTAATCGCTGAAGACAAAACCGTTTTTGTACAAGTTAGCACGACTCAAGACATTGCGCAAAAGGTGAAAATCTAAGGACGGAAAATTAGTGACGTAAACCTGACGATCCCAAAATCTGAGATATACAGCGAATAGGATATCTAAGATGCGATGGATGTTGTCGAGGTAATATTAGATAGTGATTTTGACGGCTGCAAGCTAACAGATTTGTGGTATGATGAGGATACAAGCGCGTCTTCATCAGCAGAACAATATGATTCTGATGAGGCAATTGTTCTTCATCGAATTTTAATTTCGCTTCTTCCGGCGGAGATGTAAGTCTGAACCCTAATTTGACTTATACTGATTGGCAATGGATTCTTGTCCGAGATGAAGACAGCAGTACATGGGAACTCAGAACATGGATAAGGATAATTTTCAACTAAACTACCCATTATGAATAGAGCGAGGGTTTTTCTCCCGCTTCTTTACTATTTTCATCATATATTGATTGCCGGAATGTTTTATCTTCCTCTAAGTTCAGATATTTAACAAAACCAATTGCCAAAGGAGAATTGATGCTATTATCAGCAGAGCATATATATAAAAATTATGATACGAAGCAGCTGTTGCAGGACGCTACGCTTTATCTAAACGAAAAGGACCGAATCGGTATTATCGGCATAAACGGAACAGGTAAAAGCACACTTCTAAGGATTCTCGCAGGCCTGGAGTCCCCTGACGCCGGGTCTGTTACTGTTCAAAGAAACGCGCGGATAACTTTTCTGTCGCAAAATCCGATTATGAACGATGAATTCACGGTACTCGAACAGGTGTTTGCGGAACTGACACCGCAATTTCGCGAGATAAACGAGTACGAAGTAAAATCCATGCTGACGCGGCTGGGAATAACGGATCATAATGCCAAAATTGGAACGCTATCCGGAGGACAGAGAAAACGGGTGGCGCTTTCAGCCGCGCTTATTCATCCGTCGGACATACTGATTCTCGACGAGCCTACAAACCATCTTGACAGCGATATGGTGATTTGGCTTGAGATGCGACTCAGCCGCTTTTCTGGCGGAATCATTATGGTGACCCATGACCGCTACTTTCTTGAACGGATTGTTAACCGCATAACGGAGCTGTCACACGGCAAGCTTTACACATATGAAGCAAAATATTCGAAATATTTGGAGCTTAAAGCACAACGCAACGATTATGCTAAGGCAAGCGAGCGAAAAAGACAGGCTATTCTGCGCAAGGAATACCAGTGGATAATGCGTGGCGCCAGAGCACGCAGCACGAAGAGCCGCAACCGTATTGACAGATATTATGCGCTTAAGGATCAATCGGCACCCTTAGTGGACGATGCTGTTGCGATGGCAACCATGTCCAGCCGCATGGGAAAAAAGTTGATTGAACTCATAGACATTTGCAAAACATTCGATAATACCTGCGTAATTGACCATTTTTCTTATAACATTAAGCGTGATGACCGCATTGGAATTGTTGGAAGAAATGGTGCAGGAAAATCTACGCTGCTGAATATAATTGCCGGAAAGCTTGCGCCGGATAAGGGCACGGTGGAGGTCGGCTCTACTGTTAAAATCGGATATTTCACTCAGGAAGGCCGGGAATTGAATAGCCAAATGAGGGTCCATGACTTTATCTGCGAAATAGCAAGCGAAGTCAAGACCGAAGAAGGTACCTTCACCGTATCGCAAATGTTGGAACGATTTTTGTTTACCTCGGAGCTGCAATATGCACGCATAGGAAAGCTTAGCGGCGGTGAAAGGCGGAGGCTCTATCTGCTGAGCATCCTTATCGCCGCTCCGAATATTCTTTTGCTCGATGAGCCTACAAATGATCTGGACATTGAGACTTTAACCATTTTCGAGGATTATCTGGAGTCATTTCCTGGCGCTGTCATTACCGTCTCCCATGACAGATACTTTCTTGACAAAATTGCAAGCTCAATTTTCGAGGTGACGGACGGCGGAATAATTACAGCCTACACAGGAAATTATACGGACTACTCCGAAAAGCGTCCTATGGCGCAGGAATCAAACGAAAAAATTGAAAGCTCTCAGGCGGAACTCTCTGCAGCAGAGAAAAACGAAGTGAAGCTTAAGCAAAAGAAGCTAAAGTTTTCCTATAATGAGCAACGGGAGTTTGATACAATCGATGACGAAATTGCCATAATAGAGACTAAAATCTCAGAATGCCGCAAGGAGATCGAGAAAGCTTCCAGCGATTATTTGCGGTTGATGGAGTTGACGTCGCAGATGGAAATGATGAAAGCAGAGCTTGAGGCAAAGACCGAGCGCTGGCTATATCTTAATGAGCTGGCCGATCAGATCAAAGCACAGAATTAAGTGTAATCCTGTTCCCATTATCCATACACTGCGCGAAGTGGGTAAGGTCAGATTAATCTATAAAATATGCAGCGGACTGGAGGTGAACGGGTTGAGCATATTATCTGACGATTTTTCTAAGATGCTTTATGCAATAGGGATGGACGGGCTGAAACATCCTTTATTCTATAATGCACCTGTAGGGATTCGCTTTGAAATTGGTGGTGATGAGGGCGTATATTTGGACGATGAAGGCTCTGGCAAACGCTCTATGAATCCGGCATATATTTTTGCGGCATTTAACAGAGCCAAAACAATTTATATAAATCTACCTCATACCCCAACATGTTGAGAATTGACGGATACCCCAGTGATAGCGGAGTGCAAGAGGAAGTCCAATCCATTTGCAATTCGGCAGGAATGCCTCAACCAGATGAACAAACTTTACAGCCTTTTCAGTGGGGCGAAGATTGTGAAGTGATATCACAGCTTCAACTATACTGGGACTTGAATAAAATACAATTCTCCCCTGACAGGTTATTGCGGGAAATTATAGAAGCGGATATCGGTGGCTATTCCGGACTTGCTTCAAACGTCTATTTTGCTGATACACACGATTTCTTTATACTTCACCTCTATGATGACAGAGGTGCTGATTTGATGGCTGCCAATAGAGAACTACTCCGTCCGATATATGAAAATCTTAATAGTTGGATATTGGACTATGATAGGGAAAAAATTAATGAACTGTTCGCGTAATGAGCAAACTAGGCAGCTCACACATTGTGATGAAATGCTCATTATCCATAGAATATACCGACTACAACATTCACCCTCTATTCCTTAAACCCATACCGCAAAGAAGCGAAAATGCGCTCGAAACGTATTGAAAGCGTATTAAACTAGTTGGAGGTGCTTAGTACATGGATAGAGATGTTATATTAAAGTCTTTTAAGACTATACTAACGACTATCTTTGTTATTCTGTCAGCAGCGTATTGGGTGCTGTTTTATCTGTGGGAATTTCGAAATTTAAATATTCCCTATTCGATAGGTGAGCTCGTCGGTCTCGGCGAGTTCGTGATTCCTATTATTGCGGTCATCGCTATCTTGTTACAGATAAAAACGATTCGCAGGAAAGAAGATACGAAGCGAAATACTGTCATCTTGATAGTTTTGGTTATAGTACTGTTATGCAGTATTGGCAATACATATTATACCGCTCACGGTTTAAACACCGGTGGACTGGCCTCCATTGCTGACAAGGACGAGAATGATGGAAACTACTTTCTTATCCTTAACAATGAGTTAAATGGTAATACCAATTCCATTAAGCTTGAATGCGACAAGAAAACATTTGACGGTGTAATTATAGATGAAAAAGTCCAGTACGGGGTTGAGTATATTTGGAACACTTTGACGCCCCAGACTGGATATCTTGTTAGTATTGATTTGGACGATTACTGCGATAACCGGAATAATTGGATGGGAAACTACTTTGCAAATCGTACCTCGAACAAATTGACAAAGGCTCAGTTAAATATTATTAAAGGCAGTGCCGCTGTCATTTCCGCTGTTGCAGAGGACGCGGGAGTTGAAATAACTTTGGATTCCGTGACTGGAGATGGTTTTTACTCATATTACAAGCTGGACGTTGAACTTCCCGAAGGCGTTAACGCCGGAGACGGGTACAATTTTGGAAAACAACGGCTGCTGATAAACGATGAGAGCATTGGCTTGGGAACCAACGGAACTTCATTTATGACTTTGGAGGATGAAGACCCAGCGGATAACTGTTACTCTATGCTCTTATCTATCCGACTTACGAACTACCCCGCCAACCGCAATTATTCCTTCAATAACGGAATAGTTCGCACATTGCATCTAGAGAACATTATTACCGAAGAAAACGGAAAAATTGTCAACCTTATTGAGGGACAGTGGGATTTCGGCATTCTCTTCACTGAAGAGTCCAAAGCGGTCGAACTTATAAATGAGCCTTTAATAGTTAGCGGTTATGACTTTTGGAGTCACGAATGGTATGAGTCAAAAGTCTCTTCCTTTGTCCTCTCGGGGTTCTCCGGATACTGCGAATATGAAGTAACTCCAAATTCCGTCAGCAGCATTATTGGAATTTCACCTATAGTAGTCATGAAGGACGGTAGCAAATACCAGATGATGGCCTCGCGTGGCAGCAACTCTATGTTTAATTACGATCTAGCAGTCCCTATTTCTCTCGATGAAGTCGATTATGTTCAGCTGTCGGACGATGTGATTCTACAGGTAAATTGAAAATGCTGCTTATTGTGGTGCTATCTGAACTCACAATTCTATTTTGAATATAACGAATTAAAAAGGACAACGAGATGCGCATTATCCATATTAAGCCGAGGACAAGTCTATCAAAATAGCCAAGAGATATATAGGAGAAACCGAATGATTTACTATCATGTGGATGTATTTAGTGTAAATAGTTTATCGGGAAATGGATTAACAGTAATATTCCATGAAGAAGACGTGGATGCTCAATACATGCAGAGAATAGCGCAGGAGTTTAAGCAATTTGAAACTATCTTCCTAAAACAAGTCAGAGACAAACATTTTCGAGCAAGAATATTTACAGTAGATGAGGAATTGGATTTTGCGGGGCATCCAATCTTAGGTGCTGTGGCTGCTATTCATGAACTTCTTTATGCAGCGGAAAGCAGCATTAAAGTAATCATAGAGTTAAACAAGAAGACTCTACAATCAGAGTCGATTAAACATGATGGCCATTATAAAGCCATAATGAATCAAGGTGTTCCTACGTTTCTGGGGACTGTTGAAGGGGAGAAATGTACTGTTTTTTTGCAGTCATTAAATCTTACCGCCGATAATCTATATCCTACGCTTTCAATGGAAGTCGTTTCAACCGGCCTTCCTTACTTGATTGTACCCCTTGCAAATGGCTTGGAGCAGGCAAAAATCAGTGTTAAAAATTTTGAGGAACTATTGATCAAGGAAAATGCAAAGTTTATTTATGTTTTTGATGTTAATAAAATGGAAGGACGGACTTGGGACAATTTTGGCGTGGTCGAAGATGTGGCAACTGGTAGTGCTGCAGGTCCGACTGGGGCTTACCTGGTAAAAAGAAACATTTGTAAAGCGGTAGAGAAAATTGAAATAAATCAAGGTGCTTTTGTTGGAAGACCTAGCAAAATAGCAGTTTTTTATGATCAATCAACTGGAGAAATCAAAGTATCCGGGGATGTTACGATTATAGCAAAAGGAGAGCTTTTCCTATAGTGCGCCAATTGCTCATTATGAATAGCGAATTATCCGAGCAAAGGCGCACAAAAAGGCAACCGAGAGGAAAGAAACTCGGTTGCCTTTGGTTGGATAATTCCATAGCACGAAACCGCGGATGCAGAGACACCGGCTATGGGGAAAGTATCTCGGATTTAAGACAAAAGAATAAGACAAGAGGTTGCTCAAATTTCAGTGTTTCAGCCATTACATTGCAGAAACACGCCACACTCTGGTAAAATGACTATAGCAAAGCTAGCCTGTCCCTGGAACAGACTTCAAAAAGCTTTGCAGTTTTTAGGCCGCCGGCGGAGAAAGATCTGTTGTGAGCAGACCTGAGAAACCGCAGTGTGGGCATGCAGAGGGCTTTCTGCCGATGAGTTTTTGGATGAGCTGCTCGGCAGAAAGCTTTTCTTTGGAGAGAAGACTTGTTCCGGTTTGGATTTTGCAAACTTTCAATTTCTTCTGTTTCCCACGGCTAGAAAGAAAACCATAGTGTCGGATTTTTGTGAAGTTGGGCGGGAGGACGTGCATCAGGAAGCGCCGGATAAACTCATCAGCACTCAGCGCCATCACTTTCCAACGGCTGTTGTCCCGGTAGTCCCGCCACTTAAATGTAACCGTACCATTTTCAAGCTTGAGAATTCGGTTGTTGGAGATGGCCACCCGGTGAGTATAGCGTCCGAGGTATTCCACGACACAGGAGGCATCTTTAAACGGTGGTTTGCAGTAGACTACCCATTCTTTTTGGTAACATAGATTCAATAGATTTTGATCAACGTCAGGTATTTGGAGCTTCAACAAGGCAAGGAATTTTCCTCGGAATTTGCTGGATAGTACACGTACTGGCAGAAAGAACTTTTTTCGGGAAGTCTGCCATTTACCTAGAGCCGTCAATCCGCCGGATGGAACAATGCAGTGAATGTGCGGATGAAAGCAGAGGTTCTGGCCCCAGGTGTGAAGAACGGCGGTGTGACCGATAGATGCTCCCAGATACTTCTTATCACTGGCCAGTTCCTGCAATGCCTCGGCAACGCACCGGAACAAAAGATTGTAGCAGTCCCGTTGGTTACTATAGATTAACGGATTCAATTCCTGAGGAATAGTAAACACCACGTGAAAATAACCTACGTCTAGAAGATCGGCCTTTCTATCGTCAATCCAACGTTCCTTGGAAAGCGTCTGGCATTTAGGACAATGTCGGTTGCGGCAGGAGTTGTAGGACGGTTTTTCATATCCACAGCTTGGGCATTTATCCATATGGCCGCCGAGCTGAGAAGATCGACAATTCTGAATAGCATTCATAGCTTTGTATTGGTTCAAAGACAGTTTGTGGTTTTGACGATAAGCAGTACCGTATTCAATAAAGATATCTTGTACCTCAGGCATCGCCCTTTACCTTCGGCTTGCGCCCACGCTTTTTCGGAAGCGTGTCAAGCGGACTTTGGATAGCCTGACTGGTATTGCTTAGGTGAAGATAAATGGATGTTGTCTGAACAAAGGTATGTCCTAAAAGCTCTTTAATTTGGACGAGCTCCACGCCGGATTCCAACAAATGAGTTGCGAAACAATGCCGTAGGGTATGAACAGTAAAAGTATCTGGCAGACTGGCTTTTTTACAGTACTTATGGAACGCATCCTGAATTGCCCTAGTGGTCATGGTATTGTGCTTTCTTTCCCTTGAGTAAAACAAGTATCCTTCTGGATTGTTAGGGCGGTACTGCTTCCAGTACTCTCGAAGAATCTCAAGATTTCGTTGAGAAAGCAGTGTGTAGCGATCCTTGCCTCCTTTCCCATGATACACAAATATACGCATTTGTTCGCTGTCAATGTCTTGAACCCGCAGCCTAGCTACCTCAGATATGCGTAACCCTGCACCATAAACGGTCTCAAACATTGCTTTGTCTCGCAAGTTGTCGATAACAGAAAAGAAACGCACAATCTCTGTTTTGCTCATGATAGCAGGGAGTTCTCGATATTGTCTGCGTCTGGGTATCATTTGATAGTTCAGTTTTTTGCCCAAAACGGCGCCAAAGATGAAGCGGAGGGCACTGTTGTAGATGTTCACCGTTCCGGAGCTTTTGCCAGAATCCAGCAGGTAAAGTAGAAACTGACGAATTTCCTCTTCTCCCATGGCGTCAATAGGGCGGTTGTCAAAGAAGCGGAGAAAAATAGTTAGCTTTCCGAGATACTCTTCTACCGTATGCGGCGAAAGCCCTCGCAGCTTGACTTCATCGTAGGCACGTTGATAAACTTCTTCGTTTGTCATGGAACCTTCTCCTTTAAAAGATGATCCCATTGTACCTTAGAAAGCAAAAACCTG